>CAZQYO010000059.1:0-8341 GCA_964597415.1 uncultured Chitinophaga sp. | reverse complement strand
GCACATTCAAAAGGGGGATATTGCTTTTAGAGTGTATGGAGAGGTAAAATCTATATTGCGAGCAGAGCGGGTGGTTCTCAACTTTTTGCAACGAATGAGCGGTATTGCCACCACCACGGCACAGTATGTTGAACAGATAGCCGGGACAAACTGCAAGGTAATTGATACACGTAAAACGGCTCCTACTCTGCGGTATTTTGAGAAATGGGCAGTGCGCATAGGGGGTGGCCACAATCACCGCTTCGGGTTGTATGACATGATTCTGCTGAAGGATAATCACATTGATTTTTGCGGTGGAATAGAAAAGGCATTGCTGGCAGTAAAAGAGTATCAGCTTAAAAACCATCTTCAACTGCCGGTCGAAATAGAAACAAGATGCATAGAGGATGTTGAAGAAGTACTTCGCGTGGGTCATGCCGACCGTATTATGTTCGACAATTTCTCTGTGGAAAAAATGAAAGAAGCGGTAGCTCTGGTGAATAAGAAAATAGCAACGGAAGCATCGGGAGGAATTACGCTGGCGACCATCCGCGCCTATGCCGAAACCGGAGTTGATTTTATTTCGGTGGGGGCTCTTACTCACTCTTATGCAAGCCTTGATCTAAGTCTAAAAGCCTTTTAAAACGCCCATTACTACTATATTTACATGGCTATGGACTCGGAAACTAAGAAGAAAGTCATGTTTATCATTAATCCCATTTCAGGGGTTTACAAGAAGAAGAATATCCCCGAAAAAATAGCGCGTTATATTGATTATGTACAGTATGACTACACTATTCGCTTCACCCAATATGCCGGTCATGCTACTCTGATTGCACAACAAGCAGTGGAAGAGCACTACGATATTTGCGTGGCTATTGGAGGTGACGGTTCTATCAATGAAGTCGCACAAAGTTTGGTGGGCAGTGAGACCGCTTTAGGAGTTATTCCTTACGGTTCGGGAAATGGGTTTGCCACCCACCTGAAAATTCCGCCTCGTGATGTAAAAGGAGCCTTTGAAGTATTGAATAACGGTAAAATCGTGAAATTAGATTTAGTGAAATCGAACCTTCGCTATTTCGTGAGTAATGCCGGCTTTGGAATTGATTCCTCCATTGCCCGCAGGTTTCACCATCATAAGTTAAGAGGATTAGCCTCGTATGCTTGGGCGGTTATCAAGGAGTTGCTCTTCTATTTTCAGCCTTACCACGCAGTAGTAGAAATTGACGAAGTCACCTTAGAGAGAGATTTCTTTCTTTTCACCGCTTTTAATGCCAATCAATACGGGTATGACTATGCCGTGTTTCCTTTTACCAGCATGAAAGATGGGGTGATGGATGTGATTGTATTAAATCGGTTCCCGGTATGGAAACTGTTTTGGATAGTCGCTTGCTTAGTGATGAAACGGGCTGATTTGATAAAGGAAGCAGAGTCGTACCGGGCAAAAAGAATTGTAATACACGGGAACAAAAAAATGTTGTATCAGTTTGACGGTGACTCCGTAATTTCTCACGAGGATGTGACGTTCGATATTATACCACAGTGTATCAATATGGTGGTGGCGAAAGGGTTAAATTCTTATTAGGGCTTTCCTATAAATACCTTTACATAATGAATGTCTATCAAATTATACCGGAGAATCCATTCATTTTATGGATGCCCAATTTTTACTTAGTTTCAATTTCAGCTTTAATCCATCTACAAAATCAGCCTATTCAATTTTCAATCCCCTTACTCCATCATGAAAAACTCTGATAAACCACGAGTAGTTTACTCTACCAACCCTGATTTTAAAGAAAAAGAGGAAAACAACTCTCAAAAATCCTTGAATCCCAATGAACAAACCCTCTACATTTCTATCGAAAGGCTGAAAGGAGGCAAAATGGCTACCTTGATCGAAAACTTTAAAGGATCGGCAAAAGAATTAGAACTATTAGGCAAACTATTGAAGAACAAATGCGGGGTTGGCGGAACTGTGAAGGAGGGTATAATTCTAATTCAAGGCGAGCAAAGAGAAAAAGTAATTCAGCTATTGAACTCCTCCGGTTACAAAACCAAGAGAAAGGGCGGATAGGATTTATTGGAAAGTAAAATCACTTCCATTAGCCTTTGCAAGTCAGTCACTGTGCCGTATGGGTTCGTTTATCTTCCAATTTCATTTTTTTCTTCTCTCAAAAGATTTACACAGTCCCCCTGTTTAGCACAGTGAGCAATTCCCTTATTTTTCCACAATGATAGTTTATGGCGGGGGTAAGTTCATCGGAAAGTAAGGGAGGGTATTTGTATTTTCAACCGCTATTATTCATTCCCTAATTCGTATTGATTCATGCCAGCTTTTTCACACCTGCACTCTCATACCCAGTATTCACTTCTCGATGGTGCGGCAAGCATTAAAGGCATGTATAAGAAAGCGGCAAAGGATAACATGCGGGCTTTGGCGATTACCGACCACGGCAACATGTTTGGCGTTTTCCAGTTTGTGGCCGAGGCCGGCAAACATAAAACCGAGGATGGTCGGGCAATAAAGCCGATAGTGGGCTGTGAGTTTTATATCGTAGAAGACCGGCATAAGCAGAAATTTACTAAAGAAGAAAAGGATAAGCGTTACCATCAATTACTGTTGGCGAAAAACGCAGATGGCTATAAGAACTTAGTGAAGTTGTGTTCGCTCGGCTATATTGAAGGGCTGTATGGCAAGTATCCAAGAATTGATAAACAGTTAGTAGAGCAGTATCACGAAAACCTGATTGCTACTACCTGCTGCCTGGGAGCTTTAGTGCCTCAAACTATTCTCCGCAAAGGCGAAGCGGAAGGTCGCAAAGAATTTGAATGGTGGTATAATCTGTTTGGCGAAGACTATTATATAGAGTTGCAACGCCACGGCATGAAAGAGCAGGACAAAGTAAATGAAGTGCTGCTCAAATTTGCTGAAGAATACCAAGTGAAAGTAATCTGCACCAACGACTCGCACTATGTAGATCAAAACGATTCTAATGCGCACGATATTCTTTTGTGCATCAATACAGGAGAGAAGCAGAGCACTCCTACCATGAAGGAGTTTTCGGATGACGAGGTACATGTAAAGGGCAGGCGATTTGCTTTTTACAATGACCAGTTCTATTTCAAAACTCAGGCCGAAATGGGTAAGTTGTTTCAGGATGTTCCCCAATCCTTAGATAACACGCAAGAGATAGTGGACAAATGCGAACATCTTCAACTGAAACAGGACATCCTGCTGCCCAACTTTGTGGTGCCGGCTCAGTTCCACATACATACCACAGCCGAACGGGTGGACGAAAAAACGCTTCTTCTGCCCGAAGTGCTTAACCAATGGGAATATCTCAAACACATCACTTTCGAAGGAGCCAAAAGGCGCTACAAAGAAATCACCCCCGAAATTCAGAACCGGCTCGAATTCGAGTTATTCACTATCAAGACAATGGGCTTTGCCGGTTACTTTCTCATAGTAGCCGATTTCATTAATGAGGGTCGCAAAATGAATGTATTGGTAGGCCCCGGACGGGGTTCGGCTGCCGGTAGTGTGGTCGCATATTGCATTGGTATCACCAATATTGACCCTATTGCCTACAACCTGCTTTTTGAAAGATTCCTGAACCCCAGCCGCAAATCCATGCCTGATATTGATACGGACTTTGATGACGAAGGGCGCGACAAGGTGATAAAATATGTGGTAGAGAAATATACCAAAGCACAGGTAGCGCAAATAGTTACCTACAGCACTTTGGCGGCTAAGGTCAGTATCAAAGATGTGGCTCGCGTGCTGGATTTACCGCTGTCCGACTCTATCATGCTCACCAAAATGGTTCCTGAGAAACCCGGCATTTCATTAGCGCGGATATTTCATGCCCCCTTAGAAGGTGACAAAAGTCTGAAAGATAAAGAGGCATTAAGTCCCGATGAAATCGAAGACGTAAAGAAACTCAGAAAAATTCGCGAAAGCGACACAGACCAAGGGAAGGTGTTGAAAGAAGCTGAGAAATTAGAAGGTGGCGTTCGCGGAACAGGCATCCACGCAGCGGGCATTATTATTGCGCCAAAGGATCTAACCGAAATTATTCCGATAGCTACTTCAAAAGATACTGATTTATACATCACCCAATACGAAGGCAAGGTAATTGAAGATGCCGGAGTGATTAAGATGGACTTTCTAGGATTGAGAACTCTCACCATCATTCGCGATGCGCTAAAATTGATCAAGCAAAATCATGGAATTGATATAGACATAGACAATCTTCCTTTAGATGACCGCAAAACCTTTGAACTCTTCCAGCGGGGCGAAACCAATGCCATCTTTCAGTTTGAAAGCCCCGGGATGCAGAAAAACCTGAAAGAACTGAAACCCGATCAGTTTGATGACCTCATTGCCATGAACGCGCTGTACCGCCCCGGTCCTATCGCCTACATTCCCAATTACATTAAACGCAAGCATGGATTAGAGCCTATCACCTACGACCTCCCCGAAATGGAAGAGTTTCTCAAAGAAACTTACGGCATTACCGTGTATCAGGAACAGGTGATGCTTCTGTCACAAAAATTAGGAGGTTTCGGCAAAGGCGATGCAGATATTTTGCGCAAAGCCATGGGGAAAAAGGACAGAGCACAATTGGATAAGATGAAGGGCCAGTTCATGGATGGTGCCCGCGCAAAAAATTTAGATGAAAAGAAATTAGAAAAAATATGGTCCGATTGGGAAGCCTTTGCCGAATACGCTTTCAATAAATCACACTCCACCTGTTACGCCTTCGTGGCCTTTCAAACCGCCTACCTCAAAGCACATTATCCGGGAGAGTTCATGGCTTCGGTTATGACCCACAACCAGAGCAACATTGATAAAATAACCTTCTTTATGGAGGAATGTAAGCGGGCAGGTATTCCGGTAAAAGGGCCGGATGTCAATGAAAGTGATGTGAAGTTTACGGTAAATAAAAAAGGACACATCCGCTTTGCCCTCGCGGCTATTAAAGGAGTGGGCGAAACCGCTGTAGAAGCTATTGTAGAAGAGAGAACCAAGAATGGCCCCTTCACAAGCATTTATGATTTCAGCACCCGCGTCAACCTCCGCTCCGTCAATAAAAAAGCATTCGAATCCTTAGCCTTAGCGGGAGCCTTTGATTCATTCGGACTGCATCGGGCACAGTTTTTTACCCCCGATAAAAAAGATGGACTCACCGCTTTGGAAAAAGCATTGAAATACGGCAGCACCCTTCAGTCCTCCAAACAAAGCAATACCATCTCCCTGTTTGGCGAAATGGAAAACGGCAGTGACATAATGGAACCGCCTATAAACCCCTGCGAAGAATGGAGCCTTTTAGAAAAACTAAAAAAAGAAAAAGAAGTAATCGGGATATATTTTAGTGGTCATTTGTTCGAAGATTATAAATTAGAGATCAAGTTCTTTACCAATTGCCCGATGAACGATATTGAGTCAAGAAAAGACAAAGAATTAAAGATGGCCGGCATAGTCACCAGCTCCGAAACCCGCATCGCAAAGAATGGAAACGCTTACTGCCGTTTCTCTATGGAAGATTTTGACGGCTCCCATCAGTTTTCAGTTTTCGGCAAAGACTACCTCGCCTTCAAGCCCTTCATCGAAACCCCCGATGCCTTGCTTTACATCAGCGGCAAATACCTGCCGCGTTGGGATGGCAAAGACTATGAGTTCAAAATCTCAAAAATTGATTTGCTCTCAGATATCCGGACTAAACTCACCAAATATTTCACCCTAAAAATTTCTCCCTTAGAAATTGACGAACCGTTTATTGACACTTTAGAAACCCTGATCACAAAATATCCCGGCAACATTAAACTGCGCGTTCTTTTTAGAGATACCGAAGAAAACTTAGAGGTAGGATTAAGCTCCTCGCTGCACAGCGTTGACCTCAACAACGAACTACTGCACGAGTTAGACATTCTTCATATCGAATACGGTATAAACTAAGCACTTCCCGTAAAATAAAATTCAAAATACTTGGCGCCTTACTGCGCCCAACTTTGGCACATCGCTCTCCCACGGGCGTTCGTGCTGTAGCGCATTTTGAGGGTAAGATTTAAAGGTCTGTTGGATTCCCATTTCAATTCGCAATCGGTAATTCGCAATTCTCCCAATGACCTTAATGTTCTTAATGTCCTTAATGGTTCAATTCTCCATTTCACATTCGCTATTCGTTATTCGAAATTCGATATTCCCAACAGGTGCAAGTGTATAGCCTAACTATATTAATGCTCTTAATGGTTCCTCTCCAAATCCTCAATTCACAATGAGCCGCTCCGCCCAATCGCCAAAAAAGCAATTAACGCCCATAATGCTTCAATATTCATCATTTCCCCTCCAAAATGCAGCTTTTCTATTTCCATTTAGCCTTAAACGTGACCTAAACATGAATTAAACATTACCTAAACGCTACCTAAACTCAAAGTAAACGCACAGTTTTGCTAAGTAAAGGTAACATAGATGTAAGTGAACATATTCTAAATGTGAAGTGGAAGTCACCTAAGGTGGAAATGAAAGTAACCTATTTCAGGAATGGACATAACCGACTTTGCGGAGAAAACGATTGGGTATGAAAAAACGGGAGAATCCCTGTTTCAGAATTAGTTTCACCCTCTGTTCTATGATAGAAGAATGTTCTGTCTCCTTTCGGCTTATTCTCAAAAAAATTGCCTTCTTCGTACCATAAACCAAGTAAAGATGAACGTAAAAATACTGAATGCCTTAAACCGATGGAACCCTGAAATTAAACTCACTGTGAAAGCAAGGTTTATTCGCAGAGGAACAGAAGAGCCGCTAACGGGGCAACAATACACTGCCCGCTTATACGACCGGGATATTATCACCGAAGATGATTACTTAGGTCATGCTAAACTCAATGAAAAAGGAGAAGTGAACATTCAATTTTATCCGACCGATATCACCAATCACGATTTGGGCTTTGAGAAACTGCCCGACCTCTATATCTTACTTTTTAAAGGGGATGTGGTCCACTTTCAAACCAAAGTATGGGACGATGTGGACTTTGATAAACTGGGAAACTTAGATATGAAAGAAGGGGAAGTGTTGGATTTTGGCACCTATCTGGTTGATTAAGTTGACAAAAGTCATCTACCTTTCTTACCAAAATCATAGAAAATACTATGGATTTATGTAATCTTCGCTGCACAAAATTATTGAGCGTCAATGGTTATTGGAATTTTGAAAGAAAAGGAAAGCGAAAACAGGGTTTCTGCTTTACCTGAAATAGTCGCAGCATTAGTAAAGTTAAATGCAGAAATTTGGGTAGAGAGCGAAGCGGGAGTTTCCGCCTTTGCCTCTGATAAAGAGTATAGCGGTGCAGGAGCAAAAATAAAACAGAGAGACGAAGTACTCTCTGCCTCAGATATAGTGCTTTCCATTCATCCTACTACCGAAGCAGATATTGCTATCATAAAACCCGAGGCTGCTCTCATCGGCATTTTTCAGCCCTTATTTAATTATGAATACATGATGGAGTGTGCCGCTAAGAATTTGCTCACTTTCTCCTTAGACATGATACCGCGCACTTCTCGTGCACAAGCAATGGATGTGCTCAGTTCGCAAGCCAGCATAGCCGGTTATAAAGCCGTCATTCTTGCCGCTTCTGTTTACCCGCATTATTTCCCCATGTTGAGCACCTCTGCCGGCACTGTTGCTCCGGCCAAAGTATTGATATTGGGTGCCGGAGTAGCCGGATTGCAAGCAGTAGCTACCGCTAAACGGTTGGGAGCCGTGGTAGAAGTGTTTGATACCAGAGCCGCAGCAAAAGAAGAAGTTATGAGCCTCGGAGCAAAGTTTGTAGAGGTAGATGGGGCTGCCGATGCTACTAAAGCCGGAGGATATGCCGTAGAACAAACGGAGGAATACAAGCAAAAACAAAAGAATAAAATTGCCGAATCCATTGCTAAGGCTGATGTAGTAATTACCACGGCTCAAATACCGGGGAAGCAAGCCCCTATTCTGATTACCCGTGCCATGGTAGAAGCCATGAAATCGGGCTCCGTGATTATTGACCTTGCCGCCTCTACAGGAGGCAACTGTGAATTGACCAAAGACAATAAAACGGTAGTGCATCAACAGGTTTCTATTATCGGCAATTCCAATCTTCCTTCTTCCGTTCCTTGTGATGCGAGCAAGCTGTACGGAAAGAATATTTTGAATTTTCTGAAGTTGATGATTGACCCTGCCGGCACTTTAAAATTCAACTTTGAAGATGACCTCATCAAAGGAACCTGCATGACCCGTGAGGGAAAAATTGTAAATGAAAGAGTTCGCGAAAAAGTAAGCGAACTGGAATTGGAAGATGCCTGCTAATTACACTTCTCACTCTTT
>CAZQYO010000058.1:4641-11884 GCA_964597415.1 uncultured Chitinophaga sp. | reverse complement strand
TAGCGCTACTTAATGATACCGGTAAATTGCTAAACATTTTCATTGACACAATACCCAAGTCAAACCTTTATTGGAAGGTTAAAGCGGATCATAATTATGCATATCTTATTGAATCTACTTCAAGATACTATCCATCCGATACGGCTGAAGACATAAAATTATTGAGGTACTCTATTAACACACAAAAATTTGATTTATCACGATCATATACGCTCCTTGGCTCTCAGGAAGGTCCATATGATATGGAAATACTTGCAGATGGGAGCATAGCAATTTTGTTTACCGAAAGCGATTCGCTCCACTTCACCTGTGCCGGTTTAGTGCTTCTTGACAGCACCGGATGTGTGCCTGACTGGTGCGCCACATACATTAAGGAAACCGACCCTAAATTGGAACTTTCGGTATTTCCTAATCCCTTCCATTCTTCCTTTATGATACGGGGGGCCCATCGCGCTCAAATTACGATTTTCAATTTGATGGGTAATGTAATTGCAAAGAAAAGTGTGACCGATAACGAACCAATATATCTCAGTCAGGAAAACCCTCCCGGGATTTATTTTGTTCAAGTAACAACCCCCGACAATACCGTTTTAACTGCTAAACTCATTTACTCTCCCTTTTAATTACGTCACCCCAAAAACAAACTATATGCGTACCCCAATCCAAAGTTCTATGCCGTTACTATTGTCTTTAGTAATGCTATTGTTTTCAATAAGGCTATCAGCACAAAATTATCAATCTTATTACTGGTACACAGGTGATAAGGAAATCAACATGAGTAATTATTCTTCGCCAACTATAAATAATATATCAGGTAATCCCCCTCACGCTAAATTTATTACTAACGGGGCATACTACACTGGTAGTAGTAGCTTACCGATAACCGAGTTTTCAATTCAGGATAATTATATCAACCAATACGATGCGACTAATGGCCTTATTTCAACACAATTCTTTGATTTAATCAATACGACTGGTATTGAACATACATCAACCGATCCCAGCCCTGAAGTAAGTGTAATCCCAAAACCAGGCAATGAATGCGGCACATACTTTATTATTTACGGTTTCAATCAAATCCAGGCAGCAACTCATACAGCTCAATCAGAAGCTCTTTGTTATGCTGAATATAGTACAGATGTACAAACAGGTTTGATTAGCACAGGAAATTTACTTCAGTCAATAAACCTTTTTAATCTTTCATCGGGTGATATCTTTGCGCCTTCTTTTGCAATGAGCAAAAAAAACACTAATAATCAACGCTATCTATACGCTGTAACGCCATACTACAACTCGACTACAATGGATGTTAGCACTCGTGTCTATAAGTATCTAATAACCTCGACTGGCATAACACAAACAGACTTAACTCCTGGAATAGCTAACGATTACCTGGAATTCTCAGGAGTACTTGCACCCTCTGAAACTGAACTGTCCGATGACCAATCAATGTTGGCATTTGCACGAAGAAACACCATTAATTTCCCCTCGAACGTAGATTTGGTAGTAGTAAAGTTAGACCCAACAACTGGTAATCTTCTCAATAGTAACATGAGTAATGTGCTTACCTATGACCTCCCAGACAAAGTACCACTTGGTGATAGTTATTCAGGAATCGAGTTCAAGTCGGATAACTCCACATTATATATCAATGATAGGGAGGACGGCATAAGAAGTTTTAATATTATCTCCGGGCAATTAGCATCATCTCAAATAACAAATAGTCAATTCTACTCAAACAGTCAGTTGGAAATGAGATATTTTCAAAATGGAAGCTCAGATCAACGTATCTGCGCGGTTAAAGATCCAAACTCCGGGAGCGGCACCTATGAAATAGGCTATATCAATAATGCTTCCATGTCACAAAATAGCGGTTTGAATTCTTTTCTTTGGCAATTTCAGGAATTTCAAAAAGTCGATGGTGTTTTTACGCTTCAGGACCAAATAGATGGCGAGGACTATAGCACGTGGAGCGATCCGAATAACAGCACAGCCTGCTGCACTCGCTATTACGAATCGCCCTATAAAGAAGTAAATGCCGAAAACCGAAGCAATTCTCCGGGCAATAACCAGTTTGGTAACACCAACGGTGATGTAATTATCGAAAATACATTTACCGTACCCTCAGGAGTTATCTGTACTCTTTCGAATATGGTTTTACGCTTTCACCCAGGAGGTGAGGTCATTGTAGAACCCAATGCCAGGTTGTACTTACAAAACACTAAACTTACCGGTCTAAGTTGTGGCACAACTTGGAATGGTGTGCGGGTGTTGGGTACCCCTTCACAGCCTCAGCAGTTGGCCTATCAGGGGTATCTGAATATGAATACGGGTTCAGAGATAAGCCATGCTGTATGCGGTGCCGCTACCTATGACAAGGAGTCGGGTGACCTGAACGCGTCAGGCGGTTTTATACAAACTAACAGTGTTAGTTTTATTGACAACTACCAGGACCTCGCTATACCTTACTACCCCAGCAGTAGCTCTAATCCCTCCAACAATTTCTTCGACCTTACTACTTTTAAAGTAGATGATAATTACCGTTTCGGAACCAGCTTGAGCTACAGGGCCTCCGTTACACAGATTTATCGGGTTTATTTCCGGGGTTGTACATTTGCCAATGATTGTACCAGTCCTGTTATGCAGTCCTCTTCAGTGAATACAACAGCCGGAGTGGCGGCTTTAGATGCGTATATAATTGTCGATCAAAAAACATCTCAAACTCCCTGCGTATTCCGTAACCTCTATCAGGGTATCCTGGCTTTAAAATGGGCGGTTAACCAGATATTTGTTGCGCAAAACAGCCAGTTTACTAATAACCAGAAAGGATAACGCTAACTCTAATACTAACCCTTGGCAGTCTCCTCAACCACCTTCAGTTCCCAATGTGAGCATTTCAGGTGGACAAACCAAAAACTGCAACGTCAGCAATCCGTTTATGATAACCATAGGTGAGATTTTGACAGATAATGGGTTTGGTACATCCCCATATGAAACCGTTAAACAACAATATCTGAATGTGGAGTATCTGTACAGCCAGCTTATAGACGGGGGTAATTCACAATCCGTAGAATCTAATATTGATTATAACTGGAGTAATGATGCCTGGCAATTGCACAATGAGCTAATGAACCTATCCCCCAATTTATCTTCGGAAGTATTATTACATGCTGCATCCAAAGATATTTTGCCCCCAGCCCTGCTTTATGAGGTCTGTGCAAATAATATCCGCTCATCCAGGTCTCCTCAGATGCTCGAAAACCTATCCTCGTATTTGCCCGCTTATATGATAGATATGCTGAAAAACGCTTCAGAGCCGGGCACCTACAGGAAAACACTGGAAGAACAGTTGACCAATTACAGGGGACAGCTTACCCAAGCCTACCAATCGGTCATTAATTTTGCCATTGGTGATACGGTTGACAGAAGCAGTTTGATGATATCTCTGTTGCAAGATGTACCATTGGTGGATGCGAAACGCCAACTGATAGATGTGTACCTGCAAAAGAGAGATTATGCAAATGCAACACTTGCGCTGAATGATTATGTCAGTCAATTACCATCTGGCACATTTGCTACTCAAACAGCGAACTTCCTTGGTTTCATTATTCAAAAGGCACCGGATATTCTAAACCTTTCTACGCAGGATATTAACTATCTGCAAACGGTGGCTGCTGATTCTTCTCATTCCTATTTTATTCAGGCCCATAATATTTTAAGGGCAAAAGGGCTGTCTGATTATTGGGCAAGGCCCTTGTCCATCCCTTCATCCGCTCATAAAAACTTAGTGATTTCCAAAAGTTCAGAAAATACTCCTTCTAATACTCAGTTAAACATTTATCCTAATCCCGCAGGTGATTACATTACAGCAGAGTATCAGTGTTTCGCAACTACAAATTCACTAACAATTTTCATTAATAACTACACAGGAAAAGAGTATAAAACAGTTAAGGTATCTGCTGACCCCGAAAGTAAAAACCTAAGCAACATCAACATTCATGAGCTTCCTTCCGGCAACTATATTCTGGGATTGAAAGATGGAATTGAAATACTAAAAACACAAAGGTTTACAAAACAGTAATGCTGTTTTACAAGAGGATGCCAACTTCGATTCGAAGCCGGCATCCTCTTTCATTTTAAATACTTTTCTTCTTTCTTCTCTTGATTTCTTTATTTATCAAAGCCAGTTCTCTGCCGGTTTGCCCCGAAACGGAAGTATTTTCTTCCGCTCTTCTGATCAGGTAAGGGATTACCTCTTTCACAGGGCCATAAGGCAAATATTTAGTAGCATTAAACCCCAGTTTAGCTTGGTTAAAAGTGACATTATCGCCCATCCCATAAAGCTGAGAGAAAACTACCTTCTTTGTTCTAGGGTCTATTTTCTGCTGTAGCATTTCGAGCATTGCCCTGAGATTGCTATGCTCATTTTGAGTGGCCACACAGGTATAAACAAACTCGTGATGCTCCAAACACATCTCTACCGCCTTATCAAAATCAGCATCCGTTTTCTGTTTGTTTTCGTGAATGGGCGACCGATAATTCATTTCCGCAGCGCGTTCCCGCTCCATTTCCATGTAGGCCCCCCGCACCAATTTAAGCCCAAGAAAATACTTCCCGGCTTTTGCCTTATTGATCTGCTCTGACAGATAAGCCAAGCGATCCCACCGATACATTTGGAGCGTGTTGCACACCACACATTTGTCGCGGTTAAAGCGACTCATCAAATCTTCCACCATATTATCCAAGGCCCCCTGTATCCAGCTTTCTTCGGCATCTAAATAAAGCATCACATTTTTACGGTCGGCCACCGTACACAATTCCTCAAAGCGCTGTTGTACCCGCTCCCATTCCTTTTGCTCTTTGGCCGTCAGCTTTTCCTTTGCCTGCACCTTTTCTACTAAAGCCATGCGTGCAAAGCCGGTGGGTTTTATACAAACAGCCGTCACAGATTGGTTAGCTCCGGCAAATTTTATAGCCTCTAAGTTTTGTACTAATGCCTTATCAAAATCCGCTTCCGATTCCTTTAACTCCACGCCATAATTCAACAGTACTCCCACTCCTGCCTTTTGCAACTCACCGATGGTAAGTTGGCACTCTTCAAAAGTTTCACCTCCGCAGAAATGATCATATACCGTCCAACGAAAAACGGGGGAAACCGGCAAGCGAAGTTTCAGTGCCAGCATAGCCAATGAACTACCTGCCTTCACAAAAAATTTATTCCCTACTACTGAAAACAGTGCCTTGGCTTTTCGCAACTCGGCATCGCTTTTAAGGGCAAAAGCCGTTTGCGTGTTCTCAAAAATATCGGGTGATATTTCCATAAAGAAGAATTAGGGGCGAAGTTGAAAAAATCCCGCTACTTGGCAACTGATTTATAAGCGATGTATTTTAAAACCTGATACGCCTTAATTTTTAACTTTAGCGCGAAATGGATGTATAGTTATGGAGTTTGTTTTTCTTATTGCGGGTTTGGCAATCGGCTTTGGGCTGGCTTATTTTTTTCTGCGAGCCGGAAGTGCCGCTGCACTCAGCACGGCCAATGAAAAGGCACGCCTGCTGGAAACCAATCTGACCGATCTGAAAACCGAACTGAAACTGCTTACCGAAAACAACGAAGGCAAACTGCTGGAAGAAAGGCTCAGAATAGAAGCCACCAAGGAAGAGTTAGCCACTGCGAAAAGTGAGAATAAAAACCTGCAACAAAAATTGGCGGAGCAGCGATCGGAGTTAGACGAACTGAATGCCAAATTTGCAAAGGAATTTGAAAACCTTGCTAATCGGATATTGGAAGAGAAGGGAAAGAAGTTTACCGAGTTGAACGAAACGCAAATCAAAAATATTCTTGACCCGCTGCGCGATCGCATTAAAGACTTTGAAAACAAAATACAGTTGAATCACTTGGAGCAAGAGAAAGAAAGAAGTGCTTTAAAAGAGCAACTTCGCAGCCTCACCGAGATGAACAAGCGCATGAGTGACGAAGCGCTAAACCTGACCAAGGCACTGAAAGGCGAAGCGAAAACACAGGGCAACTGGGGGGAACTTATTCTCGAAAAAATATTAGAGAAATCGGGGTTGAGGAAAGGTTCGGAATATGATGTGCAGCAGAATTTTACACTGGAGGACGGAAGCCGCCTGCAACCCGATGTAGTGATTCACTTACCCGATGGGAAGAATCTGATTGTGGACTCCAAAGTTTCGTTGACCGCTTATGAGCGATATAACTCAGCCGACTCAAAAGCAGACCAAGAGAAGTTTCTGAAAGAGCATATTGCCAGTGTGCGCAATCATGTGAAAGGATTGAGTGGCAAGAATTATCAAACCCTTTATAACATTGGCAGCCCCGATTTCGTTCTGCTATTCATCCCCATCGAGCCGGCTTTCTCTCTCGCAGTAGGGAATGATGATGGCCTGTACCATGAGGCCTTTGACCGAAATGTAATCATTGTGAGCACCTCTACTTTGCTGGCCACCTTGCGCACCATTGATAATATATGGAAGCAGGAGAGACAAAATAAAAATGTGATGGAGATTGCCCGGCAGAGTGGTGAGCTTTATGATAAGTTTTCAGGCGTGTTGGATGACTTTGTAAAAGTAGGCGGCAAAATGAAAGAAGGCAAGGATGTGTATGACGAAGCCATGAAGAAACTACACACCGGGCGCGGCAATGTGATTGCCCGCTTTGAACATCTGAAAGCACTCGGGGCAAAGACTTCCAAGTCCATCAACTCAAAAATTTTAGACCGCACCGAGGATATGAACGAAGAATTGACGAACTCCTAATTATGTTTTCACTTATCATCTACATCCTTATTGTTGCCACCGGCTTTATGATGGGTTACTTGTACAAAGAAACCCATACCACCTCGCGACTACTAAGCCCAAACCCCGATATAGCTCTCAAAATATTTGTTGGCGTATTTGTAACAGCCGTAGTCATTACCTTCGGACTCTCCTATTTCACTACCAAGGTGCTTCATTCCTCCGGCTTTCAGGAGGTGGACAAAATCCGGTATAACAACCTGAAGTCTGTCATGATATTCTCCATCAATATTTTCTTCTTTCTGCTTATCATCCTATCAAACGCCTACTCACAAGCGCTTAAAAAATTTGCTCCCGTGCCCTATGTGTTAGTGTTCAGTTTCTACCTGTTGTTTATTTTGAAAGATGCCTACTTTATTACCGACTACTACTTGCTATGGCAAAAATCACTGCAACTGATAAAGGGGGATTTGCCTGAACATAC
>CAZQYO010000058.1:0-4631 GCA_964597415.1 uncultured Chitinophaga sp. | reverse complement strand
CAACTCGCTTGGGCAAAATGCTTTCTCGGCTTGGTGGTCACTTCATTCAATGCGCTGATGATTTGGTGGGGACTGAGAAAATAAGTACTCCGTAAATTCATTTCGATGTATGGAAAAGGAATTTGTCACTTACCTGCCCTCTCCCCTCGGCACTATTGGAATTAAAGGCACAGAGAACTTTATCTCCTCCGTGTATTTTGTGACGGAAGAAGAAACAGTTACCGGCATGGCTTCCGAAACAGTACTACAATGTAAACGGGAATTAGAAGAATACTTTGATGGAAAACGAAGAGTATTTACGGTGAACACCAAACCCACAGGCACCGCATTTCAACTACAAGTATGGGAGCAATTGAAAAAAATACCTTACGGCACCATCAGCACCTACGGACTTATCGCCAAAGGGATAAATAAAGATAAACGATCCTCCAGAGCAGTGGGCCATGCCAATGGACAAAACCCTATTGCCATCATTGTTCCATGCCACCGGGTGATTGGGGCAAGCGGCCAACTGACCGGCTATGCCGGAGGACTATGGCGAAAAGAATGGCTATTGAAACACGAAGGAGAAATAGTCGGTACGCGTTGGAATCTTTTTAATTCATAGTCCAGCCGACCGCTCAGTTCAGTTTGCGGGGTATTTATTCTTCTATCTAAAAATCGGTGTGTTTGCTGATAAACAAATGCAGAGTGAAATGGAGCGCATCCGCTACTTCAAGCCTTCTGCCAAGATGGTGGCTTTCTTTTCGCCCAGCAATTCTTTCAGTTCTTCAAATGGCACTTCCTTCAGTTTCTTAATGCTCTTGTATTTTTTAATCAATAGCTCGAAGGTTTTCTCGCCTATACCTTTAATAGAGATAAGCTCAGACCCCAGCGAAGCTTTGCTTCTTTTTTTGCGATGGTGGGTAATACCAAATCGGTGCGCCTCATCGCGCATGCGCTGTATCAGTTTCAGTGATTCTGATTTTTTGTTGATGTAAAGTGGCATCGAATCACCGGGAAAATAAATCTCTTCTAATCTTTTGGCGATACCTACTACCGGCACTTTGCCATACAGGTTTAGCTTCTTCAAGCTTTCAACGGCACTACTCAGTTGTCCTTTGCCGCCATCTACAATAATAAGTTGTGGCAGCGGCAAGTCTTCCTCTATCATTCGTTTATATCTGCGGTAAATAACTTCTTCCATTGTAGCAAAATCATCGGGGCCTTCTACGGTCTTTACATTAAAAATGCGATAGTCTTTTTTGGAAGGTTTAGCCTCGCGGAACACCACACAAGCACTGACCGGATTGGTGCCTTGTATGTTCGAGTTATCGAAGCATTCAATATGCCGGGGCAGTTCCTTCAGTTTCAAATCTTCTTTCAGCTTTTTCATAATACGGAACGATGGCTTTCTTTCTTCCGGGGTTAGGCTTTGTCGCAGGCGCTCTTCCCGCAGATATAAAGCGTTTTTTACAGCCAGATCAACTAATTTTTTCTTATCCCCTATGTGCGGTACGGTCAGTTTAACCTGCTCCAACGGAAATTCAATTTCAAAAGGCAACAAAATTTCAGAAGCGACTTGCTCATCGCCTAATGAATGTTCGATAACCGCCCTTTGCAATATCTCTTCTTTAGTTTCCTCCAATATCTTTTTGACCTCTAAAGCGTAAGTAGCTACCACCGTGCCGTTTAAAATTTTCAGGTAATTGATAAATGCCACCGCATCGGTTTCGGTGTAGCCATACACATCCAAGTCAGTAAGCCGGGGGTTTACAATAGTGGAGCGGTTTTCAAAATTGCTAAGTATTTCAATTTTATGTCTGAGTTCCTCTGCCTGTTCAAATTCCATGTTCTCGGCATACTCATTCATTTTGCCGCGCAGAAATCTTTTAACGGAACTGAAGTTGCTTTTCAGTATGTCGCGGATGTGTTGAATATTGTTATTGTAGTCCTCTTCTGTTTGCAGTCCTTCGCAGGGGCCAAGACAGTTTTTAAGATGATACTCCAAGCATACCTTGAACTTGCCTGCCTTAATGTTGCGCTGCGATAAATGAAGGCTGCACGTGCGTAGCGGGAATATTTGTTTCAGCAAATCGAGTACGATTTTGGCATTGGTAACCGAAGTGTAGGGCCCCAGATACTCCGAGCCATCGCGAATAATTTTTCGGGTAAAAAACACCCGGGGAAACGGCTCCTTTTTAATGCAGATGAAGGGATAGGTTTTATCATCCTTCAGCATCACATTATACCTTGGCTGATATTTTTTAATCAGTGAATTTTCTAACAGAAAGGCATCCTGCTCGGTATCTACAATGACAAATTCTATTTCGCGAATCTGAGTGACTAACCGTTTAGTTTTGTAAGAGTGATCGTTTTTTGTGAAATACGAAGAGACCCGTTTTTTTAAATCCTTGGCTTTCCCGATGTAAATAATTTCCTTTTGCTCGTTGAGGTATTTGTAAATGCCCGGCTCAGAAGGGAGTTGCTCTCTAAAATTTTTAAACTCATCAGAAGTCACCGTGCAAATGTAGCAAGGCAAATAAAAAAAGGGAGCAGATGATTTGCTCCCTTTTTAAGTAACCTGCTTTGTAAGTTATTGTTTGGTGACTACTAATTTCTTCGCATAATCTTTTTGAGAGGTATGGATGATGGCGGTATAAGTTCCATCGGCCAAGTCGTTGGCGTTAAAGTTAATATCATTGCTGCCTACGCTCAGGTTATAGGTTTTGTCAGAAAAAATCTGTCCCAAAATATCATACATTTTAATCGAAACAGTTTGAGCAGTAGAAGTAGTGATATTGATTTTGCTCGCATCCTTAGTTGGGTTAGGAATAAAATTGCTGATAATGAAAGTTTCAGCGTTGGTGATCATAGCAGATACCACATAGGTTTCTTCACTGTGGCCATCATTGTCCACCTGGCGAAGTTTGTAATAGTAAACCACGTTTGGAGTTACATTGTGATCATCTAAAGCGTAGTTTTGAATAACCGAAGAATTATCATGCCCATCTACCCAAGCTATTTTAGAAAAATTAGTTCCGTCAGTGCTTCGGAGTACATCAAATCCGTCATTATTTATTTCTAAGGCAGTAGCCCATGATACATTAATATACTCGTTGTTTACAGGGTCGGCATTCAGCGATATCAACTCTACAGGAAGGGCATTGGCAGAGTTAGCTTTGTGCATAGAGAAGTGAGAAAAGTCGGTGTAAATCCCTCCGGGAACTCCATCACCGTGATAGCATCCTGCGTTGCGGGTATAAGTTAACAAGTCACTTGGGGTAGAGACATCTTCAATTTGAGCACCCCAGTTGGTTGTCAAATTTGAAGGGTCAGTGCCATAATCTGTGTTGGAATCATGGAATTTAAGAGTTCTCCAAGTATCGTCCGGACTGGTTTCTAAAGTATAGGAGTTGGGGAATACTTCAATGCTGTATTTCCACAGGCCACTATTATTGTTGGTAGCATCAAAGCTCCAATATCCGTGATCCAAGATTCCTGACTCTTCCAAAATTAACCATTGTGGTTGATTCGCATTGCAAGGGTTCTGTGGGAAATATCTGTTGTAGCCGGGGTTATCGGGTGTTGGATACTGAGGAGTACAACCTACGCAGCTTTGATTAATTGTGCCCACATATCCTCTCGGATTAGTAGTGCCGTCACAGAATTTACCTTTTACACTGACATTCCCTCCGGGAACACTTGTAAAGTTAAGATTCACTGCATTATACCCATTTTCAACTGTCCCCATGGGGAATACATAGCTGCTTTGATTAGTGATTTTGCGTTGAAGCCCTCCGTTAGCACTTCCTCTGGAGCCTTTCGTAACTATAAAACTGGTTGCGGGGTTACCATTCATTGTTAATGTAGGATAGCCGATGATAGCATCTACATTCCCATCTGCAACATTTAAGATGTGCTCCGATAAATTATCGTAGGTCTTCAAAATTCCGTGATTTCCATTATCGGTTGATGCCACCGATGGGAAATAGGTTAAAGGAGCCTGATCAGAACCAAACATCAAGGAACCCTCAACAGTAGCATCTGTTTGCATCTCTACCGTATCGGCTGAAGAAACTTGATCCACAATCAAGTTGTAGAAACTGGAGGAGCCGATAGTACTCATCGAACCTTTGATGAGTTGCTTGCCGCTGCCTACAAACTTAACCACCGCATCGTTAGACACGCCAGAAGAAATAAACGAAGAACTTGACTTGTTATCAAAGTCGCCTTTTACTTCTAAGATTCCATCGTTTTCTATGGAGCCGTTCGTAGAACCATTATCGTTGGTGAAAGTGCCTTGGACATGAACCAAAGCTCCGGGCTGAATAAACACCTCAGCGCCTTTGTTGTAGAATTCGTATTGGCCGAAACCCATGAAGGGTATTGCCAAGAATGTCAGGAGTACATTTCTTTTCATAATGCCTTTTATTTAGTCAGGACTATTAATATAACAACAACTATGCCGTGTGTCAAGGGCCAACGAAAATAAAAATAAAAATAATGGGCTACAGTTCTTACAGCCAAATACATTTCGGCTCAAAGTTCATTCCGCAGAGTTGTTGGTGAAAACATCTAACCTTTAGATGGGAACCCCTATAAGATGGGCGTACTTATCCCATCTTATGGGATAGGAGACCCTATAAGAT
>CAZQYO010000057.1:3224-11892 GCA_964597415.1 uncultured Chitinophaga sp. | reverse complement strand
CCGATATGTATGGTTGCGACAGCACGGGGATTACTCATCTCACGGTGCATCCTTCTCCGGTTACTCAGGTATCGGATACCATTTGTGCCAATCAGAGTTATACCCTTCCTTCGGGCAACACAGTGAACACCACAGGCATTTACACCGATACCTTATTCACTACCTTTGGCTGCGATAGTATTATCATCACTCAACTTACAGTGCATCCTACTTCTGCCACTTCTGTGATAGATAGCATTTGTGCCGGCACTTCTTATACCCTGCCCGATGGCTCTTCCGTGAATACTTCCGGTATTTATCCGGTGACCTTGCAAAACCAATACGGCTGCGATAGTGTGGTGACTACCACTCTGACTGTGTTGCAACTTTCTCTCACGGTGAGCGAAACAGATTTAAAGTGTAATGCAGATAACACAGGCAGCATTACTTCACAGGCTTCGGGTGGCGTGAACCCCTATCAATATGATTTGCTATTGGGCGGAAATACGCAGAGCAGCAATAGTAACGGTAGTTTTAGCACATTAGCTGCGGGCAGTTACACGGTATCTGCCACTGATGATTTCGGCTGCACTGTGTCCGGTACTACTACGGTGAGCGAACCACTCTTGCTACAGTCTTCAAGCAGCGTGGTTAACGTGACTTGCTTTGGTGAGATGGATGGGCAAATCAGTATTACAGCTACCGGAGGAACTCCCGATTACACTTATTCATTCTCTCAGGGATTAGTGAACAACACCGGTGTATTCGGCTCGTTGAGTGCCGGAAATTATGCCTACACGGTAACCGATGCGAATAACTGCACCGACACCGCTTCTGTCCATGTAACGCAGCCTTTAGAAGTATTGATAACCACTACTCCCGATTCGCTCACTATTGATTTGGGGGAGAGCTTCCCTCTAAATGTTTCGAGCAACTACGGCTCCGACACTCATTACTATTGGTCGCCTGAAACAGGACTGAGTTGTGTGGAGTGCCCCAACCCCGAAGTGGCATTGAACCGGTCGCTGGTGTACACTATTGAAGCTACAGTGAATATAAACGGAACGGATTGTTACGGTCATGCGCGATTACCTGTAACAGTAGTGCCGCATTACGATATTTTCATTCCAAATGTGTTTACTCCTAATGGCGATGGCAACAATGATTTGTTCCGAATTTTCGGCAATCTGCCTGCTCTCAAGTTTGTGGAGGTGCAGATTTACGACCGCATTGGCGAAAAAGTGTTTGAGGCAAACGATATTAATTTTGCTTGGGACGGTACGTATCGCGGCAAACCTCTTGCTCCACAGGTATTCGTTTACACCATCTTTGCAGTGTTCGTAGATAACCATGCCGAGAAGGTGTATAAAGGAAGTTTAACTCTGCTGAAATAGGAAGAGGAAAATTGGAGGAAGAAAAACGATGACAAATTCTGTCCCACGTTTTTGATATTGTTTTCGCTTTTTCACCTTGCTCGTACCCATTGTGAAGAATTGCCGATTGCGAATTGAAGAAAAAGTCTTGTCCTCAAATAGCGCTGCAGCACGAACGCCCGTGGGAGAGTGATGTGCCCCAGATGACTGCAGTAAGGCGCCAAATAATATTTCTGAAGCTACACCTCGTACTGTTTGGCGTATGGTTGGGTAATCCTTTTCTCAATAAACGAAATGGAAATTTATCCTGTCAAAAACGATAGACCATCGCTGACTGATGAATGTAAAGTGGAGATTTTATTGTTTGTAAAAAGTTGTTCCATCAGAGTACGCGCGGCTTTGTATTCATGGTGAATAGGGCAGGGATGGGTTTCGGAACATTTACTCAAACCGAGACCACATTCTTTGAACACATTTTTTCCATCTATAGCTTGTACGATGATAATGATGGGTTGTTTCATTTGCACTTTTGAAATAAAAAACCCACCGGACGGTCCTTTCACGCTGTGGATGATTCCTTGCTTTACCAATGTTTGCAGCACTTTGCCAACGGTGTGTTCATTCTCATCAATATTTTCAGCAATTTCTTTGACTACCGCCCGCCCACCGGATTCTTGTTTCGAAGCAAGAAAAACTACGGCCTTAATGGCAGCTTTGCAGGTTTGGCTAAACATGGTTCATTAATGGTTTAAAAACAATCTGCCTTCTTCTGAAATCATTTCCATGCTCCATGCCGGGTCAAAAGTGAGTTCTACTTTAATCGTATAACTCGGAAATGAAGAGGTGAGCGATTCTGTCACTCCACTTTCGATAGTTTCGCCCATGGGACAGAACTGCGTGGTGAGGGTCATTACCAAGAGCACATTCTTTTCTTCCTCTTCAAAGTCTATCTGATAGATTAAACCGAGATCCACCACGTTGAGGCCAATTTCCGGATCTATCACTGATTTTAATCCTGCTAAAGCAATGGTGCATTTGTCGAAATCGTTGGTCGTTACATTCATTGTATAATAGGTTTTTGAAACAAAATTTTAAATACGTTGAAGTTGTAGAGAAAGGCCGCCACTATCAATCCGGCAGATGCCGTTTTCAAAATAATTTCGTTTGCGGTTAAGAGGCCTGATACAAAAGCCAAAAGACCGATTACATAGAAAACAGACATGGCTATCACTACCGGTGTGCTGAATAAATCTTTAGGACTGGGAGTTTTTCCGTTTTTTGATTTAAGGTGATAAATTTTATTCCACACTATAAAGGGAAGGGTTTTAAAGGTCATACCGAGAATAAGCGAGGTTATCCAACCAAAGAAAATAACAAAACCATAAGACAATATTAATGCGCTTTGGTTGCTGTGCGAAGCGATAAATAAGGCAGCGGTAAAAATCAAAGCCGGAAATACCATCAATGCCACAGCCAGTAAGGAAAGACGCATCGGCTCATCTACTTTTTTGCGAATTCGCTGCCGGTGTGATTGATAAATGAAATAGGCAAACAGTAGAACTGCTGTAAAAATCAGCCCCACGGGTGCATAGCTATATGCCTCCAGCGCAGTGAATGATTGTGTGGCAATAAGCAATAACAAAGCGGCATTTACCAAACCATAAACTCCCCACAATAGTGTAGGATTATTATACTTAGAAATCAAAAACATAGGGATTAAACGCGAGCCAACTCCTATAATGAGCAATAGGAACCAGCCGAGAATTCCAAGATGCGCATGCAAGGATAAGTAGTGCAGCGAATCGTTGGTAAAGATTTTCATGGTGAAGTTGAATAACAGCAACAAACCGAAGAGCGTGGTTATAAACAGCCAAGTAGTAGCCGTGAATATAAAAACCGCATGTACATTTTCCTTTTTGCTGTTAGAAATGCTGACAGCCAGATTGATGAGAAAGACCAGAATAGCGAGATTCACCAACACTGCTCCGGCTTGTGCCACTATGCCCAAATTGAAAAAAAAGAATCCGACAACTAAGAGAGGAATACCTACGGCCGCCAGCACAAATGTGATATAAGCGAGACTATTGCTGTACAACTCTCCTTCTATCAAAACCGGTACTAATTGATGGCTCGCCCCAAAAATCATCATTGTGCCCCAGCCTAAAGTCATCATGTGGGTAATAGCTAAAGTATGCGGATGAAAGTAGTGTTGCGTAAACGCATCGGTAGAAAAGAAAAGCAAAAGCGTAGCGACAAAAAAAGAAAGTGCCCCATAAATATAAAATGGCAACACTACCTTGTAAGAGGTAGTTTTCTGAAATGCTTTTCCAAGTCCGGGAGCAAACATTTTACGATTTAAAAATCAGTAAGTGCACTTGCGAATCGCTGATCTCTTTTATGCGGTAGTCAAAGGCCTTTTCTTTTAATTCGGGTAAAAGGAAAAGCGGTATCCGCTTGTGATATACAAATAGGGCAGTATCGGTCGGTAAACTCTCTAACTCTTCAAGAATCGTCATCATGGGCAAAGGCATTTCCAATTCACGCACATCCACCGTCCGCAACTTATCTTTATACTTCTCCAATATGGCCTCCCAATCGGTTGAACTTTTAGTATCTGTTTCCATTATTGGAGTAGAGGCTCCGGAAGTTTTATAGAAATATGTTTCTACTAAATCACTGTCTTTAAAATCAGTATAAGATTCAAACCCCTTTTTCTCTAAGAGCGGAATCAGCGGAGCGGGTTCAAAGGTGTTGATGAGTTTTAGTATCTGACCGGGCTGCAAGGGTTTCACCTTCTCCATGATAATACTAAAGGGATCATTGCCCTGAGCTAATGCCGGACGCACATCTAACTCCACAATATCTTCCGGTTTTGCCTTCTCTAAGAAGTCTGGCCGTGTGCTCTCCACCGAATTTTCAACTTGCGCCTCTTTGTCAATAGTAAAGCCTAAGGGTTGCAACTTATCATAAAAGACATCGGCTGTGCAACCCGCCACTTTGCAAGCCATAGAGATAGAGGCCCGAGCCGCCATTATTTTTCTCAGGAGAGGATTGCGCAGCTTTTCAAACTTAGGCGAAATGCTGATGATGGCCTCTAAGGCATCAGGATTTTGCTTGAGTATGGCAGAGATTCGAGTATTGGCATTAATAGGTTTCATTACTCGAAATATTGAGTATAAAGATTGACTTGATTGCGCTCTTGAGCAAGTATTTCATTGGCTTCTTCTACCGTTTGGCTGGCTAAAAGTTTTTTATTCATTTCAAGCAAAGGCTCCAGCCAATGATGTAGAGCTTCGTGATCTTCACCCTTCATCCGACATTCACTAATCAATTTGTTGAGCGATTCCTGCACCCCGTTTCCCGCATTGCGACATTCTTCCATCGTAGTAGGAGTAACCGCGTTGATAATATGGGCTAATGAAGCTACGTTGGCATTAGTACTCGCATCTGCTTTCCATTTGGCACCATTGTTTAAGGTAAGCGCTGTAGGGCCTTCCTCTGCCTGATGCGAATGATGCTCCATAGTTTCCACTTCCGTAGTGTTCCCGCTTTTGTGATCCGATTGGCAGGAAGCTAAAAAGCAGGAGCTGGCTATCACCATCATCCAACTGATAAAAACGGTTACTTTACTTTTTTGAAATTTCTTAGATACACGCATAGCAATGCTGTTTAGTTTCTGAATAAAATGATTAAATCTTAACCGACAAGCAGTGATTATCTCCAATTATACAAACTGCTTTTCTAAATCGTGTGCTTTAGGGAAAAGAATATTGTTTTCGAGATGTACGTGGATATGCAGGTCCTCTTCAAATTCTTCGAGCATACGGTAAAGCAAACTATAACTGGCACAAGCATCATCGGGCAATGTATAATCATTGCTGAGGGTTCTTATTTCTGCCATGTAATTACCTACTAACTCATGTTCCGATTCCATCATTCTGATGGGGCTATCCACAGAACCAATACCCGATGTAGTCAAGGGCTGATTGGTTTCTATTGCTTTTACCATCTGTTTGATAAGAGGAAATAACACCCGTTCCTCTTTTACCATGTGTGCTGAAAATTCTTCGTAAATATCTTCTACCAATTTGTGGATGGGCAGTAGTTCAGAATGGCGACCGCCATGCACTCTGGCTACTTTGTCGGCATAAGCGCGAATGTCAGGCAAATTCTTTTTTACATAACTGTGATGAGTGTTCACAATGTAATCAGCTAAAAAATCGGGAGCCCAATCGTTATAAGGCAATGGACGAGAAGCAACTGCTGTATCTGCTTGTTGCAGTTCTTTTTCAATCGTTGCTACATCTAATCCTTTTTCGTTACAAACTTGTTTGACTGTTTTTTTACCTCCACAACAAAAATCTATCCCATACTTTTTAAACACTTGTGCTTTGCGCAAATCTTTAGCCGCTATTTCGCCTAAAGTTTCCGCTCCTTCACCGGTAATTCGTTTGGTAATATTTATTTTCCACCAAGCAGGTCCCTGTTCCAAATATTCCCAGGTAAAAATATCGCCTCGCTCGCCCAGCAACTGATAATACAGCGGTTTGGGGTCGTGATCGTTGTGAATAGTTAAAGTTTCGCCTTCGTTTAACTCGTCAAAGCGCTTAAAGATGGTAGGGTGCTTTTGACGGGGTTCCAATAAAGTAACATTGAGGATGTTTTGTTCTACAGTTTCCATTGTTTTATTTGTTTAAATGATGCGGTAAAAATAGAACTATTTCAATAAAAAGCAAAAAAGCACTGCAATACTTTTATTTCCGGACTTTCCAAGGTAGCCTGTATAGGTGAATTGATATGAAAGACAATTTAATTTTACCCAATTTGCACGATCAAACTCCCTTATCTGAGCCGCTGATTATTCTCGAAACAATTCCCCGTTGGTCAGTAAACTCTGCAATTAAAAGACCTGCCAAATGGATAATGATAAAAGGTACCAGATAATAAATCCCGAGCGCGTGAATTTCTTCCATAGGTTCTCGAAGTGACTTTGGCCCAAACTCCATCAATAATCCGGTGATCAATGAAATAACAATACCTACATAGAGAAGAATGTAAACCCATCGCTGAAATTTTACTTTAAAAGATATATCCGCAGCTAACGGATTTTGAAATTTCATTTCTCCAAAAAGCGGAAGGGCAAAACGAATGCTGAGTAAGCCGACCAAAACATAGCCTATGTATATATGCCAATTCCACATCGGTTGTCTTATTTTCTTCGCTATGGCAATCACTTGTTCATGCGGCATAGTTTGACCGGTTCCTTTCAAATACTCTTGAATAATATCTGCCATATTATTCTTATTCAACCAAGTTAATCGTAGAAAGATGGTATTAAGCAATAGTAGAAAAGAGATAGCTATTGCCCAATGAACTATTCGATAAACCTTAGAATACTTTCTCGTTTCCATAATATTTGCTTTTAGTGGGGTGAAGAAACAAGAATTATCGCTCCTCTAAACCTGAATTATATCATAGCTTTCTTTCCTACCAATTCTCTGTCGCAGACGAATTGCGAGATAAAGACCTCGCAGGTTTCAAAAAACCCGAGAGGTCTAATTATCCGTTTATGCAGTTTGCTCTTTTCCGTAGAACCAGATATTATCTATATCGCGTATTATCTGCTCATCGCGGGGTATGTTGAGGTCATCACTGTGTGTAGGAACAGGGTTATCTAAATCCATAGTATAAGGGTTTACCGCCATATCGAGTGAAGTACCCTTAGCAAAGTGGCTCACTCTGCGGAAAATTTCTGCTGCAACTTTTTCAAGTATCTCCATATTGTGAGTAGCGCGTTCAACTAATTTATCACCATACTGCGTGCTTACATTAGTTTGAAAATCGAGCAGATAGCTGAGGTCAAGCGGGTCAATAAATTTACGTTCAAAAATCCGGTTATTATCATATTTCCCCCATGCAATAAAAAGCTTCTGCATTTGCTCGTGAATCATTTTAAACTTAGAACCCAGCCCTTGCGAATTAGCAAACAACTGTTTGATCACCGCTAAATCAGTCAACGCACTATTAGTATAGAGCAAACAAGGAATGCTCCAGTAAACCGCCCAGTCCCAAAGAATTTTTGTTACCATTATTTGCGAGCTTCCCATGAGTTGATATTTATCGTGGTAAATAGGAACCCAAGCATCAAACAAACTAAGATGTGTTTGTTCGTAAATTTCCGCGCGGAACTGCACGTTTTCTCCATTCACTTCGCGCAATATCAAGTCGCTGAGCCAAGCGTTGTTGAGCGCAATGAGGTCGCACCCCGGAGAGTAAAACGGATCAAGAAATACTCCTGCCTCACCGGTCACACCCCAGCGCATCTCTCCGTCATAAAGGCGGCTACTGTGATGCGCAAAGTGTTTCGATATTTTAAAATCTAATTTGTTAGCACTGAGCGGTTCCAATTTGCTGTAAAGCAACGGTTCATTTTCTTTAAGCCAATCCATCGCCTTCTCGTAGGTATCAAATTTTTCGAATGGATGGAAAGAAGGATCCGCTACAATGCCGATGCTTGTATTTTTTGTGCCGAGAGGAATAATCCAAATCCAGTAGCCCGTATCTAAAAAGTGATTGGTGCTTAGGTGGCGCAACTTGATCTCCGGGTAGTTTTTCCATGCATCGCTGTCACTCCATTCACTTACATCCACTACACCTTTTAATCGCCACCAAACGGAATTGATAGGATGGTCTAAAGTCTTTGCGAAGTTGAGTTTGCGTTTCAAAAAACTGTGACGGCTGGTGGCATCTACTACCCAACGGGCACCGGCTTGCATATCTTTACCTTGATGCGTAAAAGAAACTACACTACTCTCCTTCCCAAAATCTACTTCCTTCACCGTTGCATCGAGCAAATACTCCGTACCATATTGGCTTTGTACTAATCCCACCAAATAGTTTTCTAATGTACCCCGATCGAGTTGATGACTGGGCGAATAGAGCCATTTGCGAGGACCAAGTTCGATACGTGATTCAATCACATCTTTAGTATTTGACTTAAAGAAAAATCGTTGCCCGTATTTGGGTAACTGATGTTCCACTAGATAATCCTTTAGCCCCAGTACTTCACGAAAGTAATGGCTGGCGAGTTCGCTAATGGATTCTCCGATTTTGAAAGCCGAATCGGGAGCCACATCCTTTCGTCTTTCCAGCATCAGGATATTGATGTCAGGATTTTTTCGTTTTAACTGAATAGAAAGGGTAAGTCCTGAAATGCCTCCACCCAAAATGACTACATCATAATTTTTCATTTGCGGAATATTGATTTAGTTAAAAAAATAATTTTATAGCAAGGAATTAGTCGGAATGGCTCACGA
>CAZQYO010000057.1:0-3214 GCA_964597415.1 uncultured Chitinophaga sp. | reverse complement strand
AAATTCATAACGACTGTCAAAAAGGTCATTGGCAGATATAGTTTTGCCACTAATCAAAAGTTAAGTGCGCAAAATAAAAGTGGAGTCGTTTCCTTTTGCTGATTTTCATTAGCCCAAAATATAATTCTTCGTACTTTTTAGGGACTCCAATAGGCCACCCCACTGAACGCTGATTAAACTCATATTGCTTATTCGGAGCTTGCTTTTACTTTTGTTTAGAATTAATCTAAACAATTATCGCCATGAAAAACTCAGGAATTAGCTCTTCGGAGACCTTTACGCTGACGGAATCTATTGACTATGCACCCGCCTCTATCGTGAGTAAAACGGTGATAAAACAATCGGGCGGCAACATTTCGCTTTTTGCTTTTGCGCAAGGCGAAAGCCTGAGTGAACACACTGCACCTTTCGATGCTCTTGTGCAAGTATTAGATGGTCAGGCAGAAATAACCATTGGCGGCAAACCGCACCAATTAAGTGCAGGACAAAGTATCATACTACCCGGCAATGTCCCTCATTCGGTATTAGCCGTTCAACCTTTTAAAATGTTATTAACAATGATTAAAAGCAATTAAACATGCATCACTCCGTAGAAAAAGAACAAGGTCATTGGCTGCTCGCCAAAATGGGGAAGAAAGTGCTCCGCCCCGGAGGTAAGGAACTCACCTTACAAATGATTAATGAACTTCACATTGGATCTGAGGATGACCTCATAGAGTTTGCACCCGGAATAGGTTTTACGGCTGCTATTGCGCTGAGCAAGCAGCCCAAATCTTATACCGGTATTGAGTTAGATGAAACAGCCGCCCATCGTTTGCGACAAACTATAAACGGGGAGAAACGGCAAATAATTATCGGCAATGCCGCTTGTGCTCCTTTAGAAAGTGCTACGGCTCATAAAGTATATGGAGAGGCGATGCTGACGATGCATGCCGACCATCGCAAATCAGAAATTATCCGCGAAGCCAACCGCTTATTAAAGCGCGGAGGCTTATATGGTATTCATGAGTTAGGATTAACGCCCGGCACTATTTCCGAGGCGACAAAAAGTAATATCCAACGAGAATTAGCCGTTTCACTAAAAGTAAATGCCCGCCCACTTACGCAAGTGGAATGGGTTACTCTAATAGAACAGCAGGGATTTAAAGTGAAAAAGATAATGGTGAATCCCATGCTATTGCTCGAAACCAAAAGGGTAATTGAAGACGAAGGGATTTGGCGCACTCTTAAAATCGGCTTTAATGTTTGCACACATCCTAAAGCCGCCAAGCGAATATTTGCCATGCGCAGTGTATTTAAAAAATACGACCGGTATATGAACGCCATAGCAATAGTGGCGGAAAAGGTGAGCGAAGTGGGCAAATAGCTCCATTATCTTATAGGTAAACCGCGTATTACTATAGCCCGGGAGAAATTGTTCTGACAGACTAAATAATCCTTCTATTTGTAAAGGGGAGAGTGGATTATGTACTTTACTGCCCTTAGGCATTGATTTTAATCTCTACAAGAAATTATCTTTGACAACCTAAATAACGGTATAGCACATGACCGAACCACAAAACCATTGGGACAAGATTTACTCTGCCAAAATGCCGAATGAACTAAGTTGGACAGAAACTATTCCTACAACTTCTTTAGACTTTATTCATTCCGCACATTTAGATAAGCGAGCGAGCATCATTGACATTGGCGGTGGCGACAGTATGCTTGTTGATTTCTTGCTTGACGAGGGGTTTGAAAATATTTCGGTACTTGACATTTCAGCACAAGCATTAAGCAGAGCCAAACATCGGTTGGGACGCAAAGCGAAAAAAGTAAATTGGATAGTATGCGACATTACTAATTTTCAACCTACAACTTCCTTTGACTTTTGGCACGATCGCGCTGCTTTCCATTTTCTGACTACCGAGCCTCAAATCACTAAATACCTTTCTATCGCCCGCGATTCTGTAAAAGAAAATGGAGTGGTGACCATCGGCTCTTTCAGTACTACCGGTCCAAACAGATGCAGTGGATTGAACGTGAAACAATAAAGTAAAAAAACATTGACAGCCGAACTGGAATATGGGTTTGAAAAAATAAAGTGTATTACAGAAGACCACACCACACCTTTTCACACTACACAAAGTTTTTTGTTTTGCAGCTTTAAACGAAGCGCCCAACACCATTGAAACAAACATACATCCAAGCATAGCTAACGAATAGATAAAAAATAAGCCGCATTACATCGGCAGCCATCTCTCACTTGCAAACTAAAGAAGGCTTAAAATAAATATTCGTGTTAACGATATCCTCTCCTAAAATGAAGATCTCCTTTTCACAGGTTAATAGTCATAAAGCTTTTCCTGTATCCGAAATTTAGTATTGCAATAGAAATCTTTTAGTGGAGCAGCACTTTTCGAGTCAACTTCTGACCCTCGGCAGTAAGAGTTATAAAATACACACCTTTTGCCAAATGTTTGGTGGTCAACGTCACCTCTTCGTGAGTCGTATTCGCGAAAGCTGATTTCTCAACCATTCGGCTATACATGTCTGACAGGGTAAGTGTGCCACTGGTATTCTTACCAAAATTCACCTGCGTATGGATAAACTCATTCGCGGGGTTGGGGTACACATTCATATCCATATAAAATGAACTCGGCTCTGTAATTCCGGTGTTATGCTGTGGGGGAGTGGGCGCTGTTTTCTGTGTATTAAAACCCAAGGGATAGCCTACCGTAAATTCGTAGTGTATGTTTCGGCCAAACTCTGAGGTAAAGTTTTTAAACACCGTGTTGTTTAGTCTTCGCAAGTTCACCTGTCCGGTGGTTTCGTACCAGGAATCAGTAGTGGTGGCATTAGGAGGTTGGTTGACAAAAAATTTAAGTCCATCCCCGCATCCCCAATTAACCGAGTCGAAATCAAAGAAATCAAAAGCATAGCTTCCCGGATACAAATGGAAGGTATCTTTGTAAATCGTGGTGGCAGCAAAGGAATTTTTAAATGCAATGGTATCACCATACTCATTCTTGAGTACATAACTGTTCTCCCACGGTTGATTATTGGATTTGAAATACAGATAAAACACAGAATCAGTTTGTGGAGTCATATCAAACGAAGAAGCTAATTTGTCATTGTATTCGTATTCATCCGGTACCTGGTTTGGCCATTTTGCTTCGGCATAAAAAACTCGGTCGTTCGTATCTAATCCGAAATAATCAAACGAAGGAAGAGT
>CAZQYO010000056.1:377-12127 GCA_964597415.1 uncultured Chitinophaga sp. | reverse complement strand
AAGGTTTTAGACCAAGCAGAACTATTAGCAGAATTTTGGACAAATGAGAAATAACAAAGCCATCGCACAGGTGTAAGCACATTTGCAAGCCGCACAAGCCCAAACACCGATCAAAGCTTGCAAAACAGTTTCTGCTCTTCCCTCCTGCCAAAATTGAAACCGTTAACAGTTCACGAACACCAATAAAAACAATTAAGGTAGAGCGCTCTACGGAATAACGTATCGGAAACCCACAAATGCTTTAATGCCCTGCGTAGTGGTAAATCCATAAGTGGTATCGAAGTGATAACCGTATGGATTGTTGTTTGCAATGTCGCGGTTATAAGGGTCAAAGGGGCGAAGAATCGGGTCTTTTTGAATGAAGTTGAAAATGTTTTTGAGGCCGAGATATAGCTGCACACCTTTCTTAAATTTCTTAGTCAGTTGAATATTCTGAATACTGAAAAAAGGAGATTTAGAAGAGCGGTAATCATTCGGCACTACGGCTAATTTCATGGGGGCTACAAAATTGCCGGTCCAGTCTATGCTTAATTGAGGAACCGGGAAATTATAACTGAAAAAGAAATTGGCGACAAAAGGCGGTTGGTGTAAAGGCACCTCTTTTTCCATTTCTCCTTCATCGTTTTCATCTAATTCAAACACATTGGTATAGGTAAAACCGACCCCTACTTTTAGAGGGTAATTAAAAGTAAAGTCGGCATTTACGCTAAAGCCGGCAGCGGTAGCTCCTTTATTGTTGCTGTAAATGATTAGCGAGGGGTCTTCTTCGTAGTCCGGCTCAATGTAGTTAGAGAACCAAGTGTAAAAACCCGACACATCAATATTGAGCAGTCCCCCTTTAAGTTCTTGCACCCGGGTATAATTCAAATTGACATTCACCGCGTATTCGGGTTTCAACTCTCCTTCCACTACAATGCTCCGCGAGCCGTTCAAGGCACCAAATCCCTCATTCAACAAGTTGGGAACACGGTAACCCGTGCCGGCTCCAAAGCGAATTATGTTTTTATCGTCCTTAGAGTTCCACTTGTAATTTAAGCGCGGGGTAGCCACGAATTTACTTCGGGTGCTGTAATCTAAGCGGGCTCCTACCGAAAGCACATGCCCTCTTGCTATGTACCACTCATTGTCAAAGAAAATACCGGGGAGGTGAACCAACCGCTTATAGCCGGTGAGCGAATCGGCAGACAAGGGAGAGTTATCCTCCATATAACTGAGCCGATACACCGCTCCCACCAAAAACTCTGTGAGTTGCTTCACTTTCTTTCGCCAAGTGAGTTGTGTAAAGCCACTTACTTGTATGCCTTGGTATTGGTTAAATCCGTAGTAAGCATTTTGGCGATGTTCACTGTAATCGGCCTGAAACAAAAAATTTTCCTTTCCCGGCAGCGCCCATTGTAACCCCGCCTGCCATTGGTTGGTGGTAATAGCCTCACTGTAATAACGCGAGCTTCCTCTCCAGGCGCTGGGCATAGTTTTATCTCCGCCAAAGCGATCTTCATATAGATAGCGCAGATAAAAGTTGGCCACTTTATGATCGGCTCTCGGCATACTCCATTTATTGAATACGTTGATGCTGTTTATTAATGGAATATCAAGAAAGCCATCCTTATTAATATCCCAGCGCATGTTGAAACTCTCCCCGCTTACCGCCAGCATCGCATCGGCTTTGCCCACCTTGTATTTCACCGCAAAATCGGCATGGGCTTCGAGCATAGAAGTGAGAGACACGTTCATACTAAATTTAGGAATATCACTCGGGTTTTTGGTTTTAATGTTGATTACTCCGGCTATTGCTTCAGAGCCATATAAGGTAGAGGAAGCTCCCTTTAAAATCTCCACTTTATCTATAATACTCATCGGGAATCCATTCAGGGCATACACTCCGGCCAGCCCATTTAGTGCAGGCACCCCGTCAATCAAATACATAGTATAATTTCCCTCTAAGCCATTAATCTGCACATCACTGGTATTGGCTACGCCATTATCTACATCGGCAAATAATCCGTTCACGTTTTGCAGGGCTTCAAATAGATTGTTTACCGGATTGCGGTCAAAGTATTTCATGGTGTACACATCTACCGGAATCACACTCTCTGATTTTCGCACTTCTTTCATGCTGCCGGTCACCACCACTTCTTTTAGTTTAGAAATAAGCGGTATCATGGAAATATTCAAAGAAGTATTCTCCCCTCCTGTTATGATGACTTCTGTTTGATAATTTTCATAGCCGATGTAACTCACTCGCAACTGGTATTTTCCCGGTGGAGCACTAATCTTAAAATAGCCGTTAGAGTCCACCTGAGATGCATAGTCGGTTTTGAGCAACACCACCGAAGCAAGTTCTAAGGACGAACTATCTTCTGTCACATAGCCGGACACCGTTCCGGTTGACTGCGAAAAGCTGACACCGAAAGCGACTAAGAGAATGAGTAGTGAGTAAAGACTTTTCAATGGAATAAAGATAACAGATACCGGAAATGAAATGGAACTGTCTTTCAATTTTAATGGCTACCGGCTATTTATCGGAATTTTGGCTGAGGGACTACCCGCAGTTTTGAGAGTCAATAATTATTTAACACATTCGCGCTCCATGAATTTTCCATCTTCTTCTGTTCAGTCACTTGCAGACTTATTAAGCCATCCTAAAAAAGTGGTCATTCTTTCTCATCGCCACCCCGATGGAGATGCCTTAGGCTCCTCTCTGGCATGGAAATCTTATCTGGAGAAAAAAGGTCACCCCGTGAGTTTTATTTCGCCCACCTCTTTTACTGCAAACTTGAAATGGATCCCGGGAACGGATGACATTGTGGTTTGCGAATACGGGAAAGGATGGAAAAAGTGTGAAGCATTGATAACAGAAGCTGAAGTTATTTTTTGTCTTGATTTCAACGCAGTATCTCGCTTAGAGAACATGGCTGCGCTCATCACTAAATCCACTGCTGTGAAAGTGATGATAGATCACCATTTAGAGCCTGAAAATTTTGCCTCGATTGTTTTTAGTGATACGAAATATTGTTCCACTGCTGAAATGGTGTGCGACCTCATTCACGATTTGAACGATGCCGCGCTGATAGATCAGCCCATAGCAGAATGTCTTTATGTGGGCTTGGCTACCGACAACGGTTTCTTTCAGTTCAACAACACTACCCCGAATGCACATAGAGTGGCCGCAGTATTAATAGAGAAAGGTGCGCGACCCGATTACGTGAGTGAAAAAATAAACAACATCTTCCGCGAAAGCAGATTGCGTTTCTTTGGGTATTGCCTGAACGAGAAGTTAAAACTTGTAAACAATGGAACGGTAGCCTACATCACGGTGACCCAAGCCGAAATCAAAAAATTTAATCTACAAGGGGGCGATAGTGAGGGCTTGGTTAATTATCCTTTCAAAATTGAAGGCGTTGTAATGAGTGCTTATTTTAGTGAAGAACCCGACCGGGTAAAAATATCTTTCCGTTCGAGGGGGAATATAGATGTAAGTACTTTTTCGCGCACTTATTTTGAAGGTGGTGGTCATCGAAATGCCGCAGGAGGAAAAAGTTTATTGAACTTGGAAGAAACAGAGAAGAAATTTTTAGAAAAACTAAGCAGCATTAATTTCAAAACTGTTAACTAAAATTTTATCGGGAGAAAGATATTTTTACCGAAATAAAAAGAACGACTACTCTAAAATCTTTCTTTACAACATTCAGAAAAAATTTCAAACTCTACCTTAAAAAAGCTCAAAAACAACTATTATGAACAAATCAGGAAAATCACTTTTACTAACCCTTGCGCTTTTTGCCGGAACGCTTAGCTCCTGCAATGCAAAAGAAAACAAAACCGAAACAGGTCAACAGGAAATGAATACAACAACCACTCAACCCGCCACTCCATCCAACGATTGGAAAAAAGAACCCGGCTTGTATGCCGAAATTGTCACTTCAAAAGGTACCATCGTGCTATCCTTAGAATACAAAAAGGTGCCGGTAACGGTAGCTAATTTTGTCGGTTTAGCCGAAGGCAAAATTGATAACACCGCCAAACCCAAAGGAACTCCCTTCTATGACGGGCTTACTTTTCATCGCTGCATTCACACCCCGCAGCCGTTTATGATTCAAGGGGGCGACCCGCAAGGAACCGGACAAGGCGGTCCGGGTTATGCTTTTGGAGATGAGTTTGACTATTCTTTAAAATTTGATCAGGTAGGCTTGTTAGCTATGGCTAATGCCGGTCCCGGCACTAACGGCTCACAGTTTTTTATTACCGAAAACCAAACTCCCTGGCTCAACTACAAGCATACTATTTTTGGTCATGTAGTAGAAGGTTACCCCATCGTTAGCCAGATTAACGATGGAGAAGTGATGAGTAAAGTCAATATTATTCGCGTAGGCAAAGATGCCGAGGCTTTTGATGCGGCTGCCGTTTGGGCAAAGAAAGATGAACTGCTGAAGAAAAAGGTGGCTGAATTTGCGGCTGCCAAAGCGGAAGAAGATAAGAAATACACCATCTCTGCCGAAGAATTAGTGAAAAAGCAATATCCTGCGGCTAAGAAAACCGCGAGCGGTTTATACTATGTGGTAGAAAAGGAAGGCACCGGTGCAAAAGCCGTTGCGGGAAAAACAGTATCCGTACATTACACCGGAACTCTCGCAGATGGAAAGAAGTTTGATTCCTCTTATGACCGCAACCAGCCTATCACTTTTGTATTGGGACAAGGACAAGTTATTAAAGGTTGGGATGAAGGAATTGCCTTAATGAGTGTAGGCGCAAAATATAAGTTGATTATTCCGTCTAATCTTGGCTACGGAGCAAATGGTGCAGGTGGCGTTATTCCTCCAAATGCTACTCTCGTATTTGATACCGAGTTGATGGATGTAAAGTAAGAAAAGCAAAAGAAGAGTTAGCAACAGGCTGTGGATGACCACAGCCTGTTTTGTTTTACAGTTTTCCCCAAGTGCTTTCTTTGCGGTAGCGAAGGCAGCCCTGTTCAATAGTGAGCGGAGAATCAATGTTATTGGTATAAAGCCCCCCCGTTCCTAAGCCCTGCACCATTGCTATATTTTTGGTAAACACCCATTGCGCAATAGCGTTAAGTCCAATGTTTGATTCTAACGCACTGGTGGCCCACCAACCAATATCATTTTGTTCCGCTTGTAGTATCCATTGATCGCATCTCTGTAAACCTCCTAACAAGGAAGGTTTCAAAATAAGGTATTGAGGTCTCACCGTTTCTAACAGTTCCAAGCCTGCTTCCGGATGATTGATTCCTATCAACTCTTCATCAAAAGCAATAGGGATGAGGGAAGAGGCGCAAATTTCTTTCATTAATGAAACTTGCCCGGGTTTAACGGGCTGCTCGATAGAATGAATATGGAACTGCGCCAGTGTTTCTAATTTTCCAAAGACATCCTTTCGTGTAAATGCCCCATTGGCATCTAAGCGTATTTCGATTTTCTCTTTTGGGTATTGTTCGCGGAGGTAAGCCAACAATGAAACTTCTTCTTCGAAATCAATCGCTCCCACTTTTATTTTGATACACGAAAACCCATCACTTAATTTTTGAGCAATTTGTTGAAGCATAAAATCCTTATTGCCCATCCATACTAAGCCGTTGATGGGAATGGCCGCCTTTCCTCTCGTAAATTCACTTTCAAAGAACAATTTGTTCCCTCTATTTTTAAAGTCGAGCATTGCACATTGATAGGCGAATAATAGGGAGGGATACCGGTTGAAATCGGGAAATAGTATTGCTTGATCGGTTTCAATAGCGCGACAAAGCCCCTGCAAAGCCGTCTCATAAGTGGCTACATCATCTATACTCAAGCCTTCAATAAAACTACCCTCGCCTATGCCTGTCTTTTTGCCATCTGTTACCATTAGATAGTAACCGTTCTTAACCTTCATCGCCCCGCGCGAAGTGAGCACCGGTTGGCAAAAATGCAATTGATAGGGGCGATAGTGCGCTTTCAACATCAGGCAGAAAAATTATTCAATACCTCTATGGTTCTGCTGACCATATCATCACTGATGTCCAGATGTGTAACCATTCGAAGCAAAGTAGGAGAAAATGGAGATGTTCTTATTCCCATCTCCGCTAACTGAACAGATGTTTTAACCGAATCGGCCACTTCAAAAATTACAATGTTGGTTTCTATCGGCAGCACTTTCTTAACCCAATGGCAAGTATCTAAAGCAGCGGCCAATTGTTTTGCTTTTCGGTGGTCGGTCTCTAAATGCGGTATGTTATTATCCAACGCATAAATACAAGCTGCTGCCAACAGCCCGCTTTGTCTCATTCCACCACCCATCACTTTGCGAATCTTTCTCGCTTTCTTTATAAAGTCACTGCTGCCCAGCAACACACTGCCCACGGGAGCACCTAAGCCTTTGCTGATACAAACAGAAATACTGTCAAACATTCCGTTCAAATCATTGGATTTCTTTTTGAGAGCCGTCAGTGCATTAAAAATTCGCGCACCGTCTAAGTGCAGCACCAATTGGCGTTGCCTGCAAAAATCAGAGATGGCTTTCATTTCTTCTATAGTATAAACACTGCCTCCGCCTTTGTTCACCGTATTTTCAATCGCCACCATTCTCGTATTGGGCAGCCAATCAAAATCAGGCAATATCAATTCCTCTATTTTAGGCACGGTCATTTTTCCGCGCTCCCCTTCCGTTAGCCGAATAGAAACACCACTGTGAAAAGCCCATCCACCGGTTTCATAATTGTAGATGTGACAGATTTTATCGCAAATGAGTTCATCTAATGGTTGGGTATGCGCTTTTACAGCAATCTGATTGGTCATAGTACCGCTGGGGCAAAACAGTCCGGCCGACATTCCAAACATAGCAGCGGCTTTTATCTCTAAGGCATTTACTGTGGGGTCTTCGCCAAACACATCATCTCCTACCGGAGCAGTCATCATCGCTTCCAACATTTGTGGCGAGGGCTTGGTGACGGTATCGCTTCGCAAATCAACTATCATGAGCATAATTTTAATTAGAATGAGTGAGCAATCCGATGAAACGGGTGAATAAGCGCGGCTCAAATAAAATCGGGAATACAAATCCGAATACCGAGCCGGTCAGGTGCGCCATGTGAGCAATATTATCTCCTCCGCGTTTAGCCATATATGCACAATAAAGAAGAAACAGAGGACCAAAAATATATGCCGGAATAGCGGGTAAAAAAAACAAGCTGATGCCTCCATAAGGATTCAACAAAATATAGGAAAAGATGATAGCGGCTACACCACCGCTGGCACCAAGACTTTTGTACGAAGGGTCATCGCGTTTGCTGAACAAATTAAAAATATCGGCAGTGGCTACCGCTCCGAAATACATGATTACATACAGCGCAAGCCCCTTCCCTTCAAACACATTGACAAACGAGGCTTCGATATACGCTCCAAAACTAAAGAAGGCAAACATGTTGAAGAACAAGTGACCGAGGTCGGCATGAATAAACCCGCACGACACCAAGCGGTGCCATTCGTTGTTGTGCCATATTCGATACGGCCAAAAGATGAGATGATCAATCCACTGTCGGTTGCTGAAAGCGATAACCGAAGTAACACAGGTGACTATAACAATTAGGAGAGTAATATTCATGAGCGGTTAAGATGGCTAAATAATTAATCGTGATGATAAGGTTCGTTGTTTAAAATAGTAAAAGCGCGGTACATTTGTTCGCAGAACACCGCTCGGATGAGTTGATGATTGCAAGTCATTTTTGATAAGCTGAGGGTAGCGTTGGCTCTTTGATATACTTCTTCACTGAATCCAAAAGCCCCGCCTACCACAAAGCAGATATTTTTTAGCGATTGATTTTGCAGTCCGCCTATCCATACCGCAAACTGTTGCGAAGTGTATTCTTTCCCTCGCTCATCTAACAATACGACATGGTCGCCCGGGTTAATTTTTTTCAGTATCAATTCCCCTTCTCTCTGTTTAATCTTTAGTGCTTCATGGAGACGTATTTGCGCATTGTCAATCACTACCGATTCAAATTTGGTGTACCGTTTCAAACGATTTTCGTAATCGTTACAAATGCTCTTTACTTCTGCGGAAGTGGTTTTACCAACAGTTAACAGGGTAATCTTCATCGCTTAGGTTTGTATTTGATGCACATGCTTCTATTTTAGCGCACAAACATTTTCAAATGTATCATTTAAAGCGAATACCCCTTATTCTGTTCAGCATACTGTTACTGAGTGCCTGCCGCAGCAACAAGTCGGCACAGTTATGTCAAACCTGGCGAATCGAAGACTTGAAATACACCACCGAAGTGCCCGAACAGATGAAACCTCGTGTAGAGGACTGGGTAAACGAAATGAAAACCGCTTTTTCCATCACCTACAAGGCAGATGGCACTTATTATACTGTGTTGAAAGATCAGAAATTAGAAGGGCAGTGGAAATTAAATTGGAATTCCTCTTCGCTTACTTCTACGGCTCACGATGGTACCGTAAAACAATTTCATGTAAAAGAGCTGACTGATTCTAAATTTATATTTGAAGCGGAAGAAGCCGGTGAAAAAGTAATTTTTACCATGATTCCCGATAAACCCAAACCATGAAAAAATACACTGCTACACTTGCACTCGTTTTGACACTTTTGCTGATTAATAGCTGTAATTCAAAGAAGGAGAAATTAGAAGGCATCTGGAAATTAGATGTGATGGAAATGAACGGCACCCAACTCAGTGGCACTTCCCTGGGAGAGTGGTTTTGGGAGTTTAACGAACAAGGCGGGTACTTGGTGATGGTGGCCGGAGCCAAAGAAAAGGGACGTTATCAGCTAAAGGGCGACCAACTTTCAATGAAGTCTGTTACCAATGAACAAAAACCCGAAACGGTCTATAAAATCACCCGATTAGACTCTGCAGTGTTGAACATAGAATCAATAGGCGAAAAGAATCATCTCCAACTCTTTTTTATCAAAACAGACAAAGGAGAAACAGACGAGAAAGACTAATCAATTAATTCCTTTTCCTATTTCCATTCTTTTATCTTAGCCGCATGGCAATCGGATTCATAGTCGCAGTAATTTTACTGGGACTCCTGCTCATTTTTCTGGAAATTTTCTTCATCCCCGGCACCACTTTGTTCGGGGTAGCCGGAGGGGTGGCTTTACTCGCAGGCATTATTATGATGTATGCCGATTACGGCAGCCGCTATGGGAATATAACCCTCGGCATTTCTTTCGTAGCCGTTATTATTTCTATCGGTTTGGGCTTTAGAGTCATTGACTCCAACAAACTTTCTATGAAGGCAGAGATTAAAGGCAAAGTAAATGAGTTAGACCCTCATGCCTTTAAGGTAGGAGATACGGGGACTACTATAACAGAGCTTCGCCCCAATGGCAAAGCCATGATTAATGACCAAAAATCTGATGTATATAGCTATGGCGAATATATTCCACGCGAAACAACCGTGGAGATCATTAAGATTACTCACGATAAAATTTTTGTAAAACCACTTAAATCATAAACTATGGAATTACCCGTAATTGTTTTGGCAGGCATTATTGTCTTTGTCATTCTTGTTCTCTTTTGGCTCTTGCCTATTCCCCTGTGGCTCTCGGCCAAGTTTGCCAACGTAAACATCAGCTTAGTGCAGTTGCTGTTTATGCGCTTCAGAAGGGTCCCTCCTTCCACCATTGTAAACGCTATGGTGATGGCGCACAAGTCGGGCATTCCCTTAGAGAGAGATATGCTCGAAGCCCACTTTCTCGCAGGGGGAAATGTTGATCGCGTAGTGCGGGCGCTCATCAGCGCAGATAAAGCAAACATTGAATTAGATTTCAAAGCCGCCACCGCCATTGATTTGGCAGGGCGCAATGTGTTTGAGGCCGTGCAAATGAGTGTGCAGCCTCGCGTGATCGAATCACCACCGGTAACGGCTGTAGCCAAAGACGGTATTCAGCTAATCACTAAAGCACGGGTCACCGTTCGGGCTAACATTAAACAATTAGTGGGTGGGGCAGGCGAAGAAACCGTTCTGGCTCGTGTAGGCGAAGGAATTGTTACCTCCATCGGCTCGGCTTCCAGCCACAAAGCGGTGATGGAAAACCCCGACTCTATTTCAAAAGTGGTACTCAATAAAGGATTAGATGCCGGTACGGCCTTTGAAATTCTCTCGATTGACATTGCCGATATTGATATTGGCCGGAACATTGGAGCCGCCCTGCAAATGGATCAGGCAAATGCCGATAAGAACATTGCACAGGCCAAAGCAGAGGAAAGAAGAGCCATGGCCATTGCATTAGAGCAGGAAGCACGCGCCAAGGTAATAGAAGCCGAAGCGCAAATCCCTATGGCGATGGCAGAAGCACTTAAAAGCGGTAATCTCGGAGTCATGGATTATTATAAAATACAGAATATACAGGCCGATACCTCTATGCGCGACAACATCGCCAAAGGGCCTAACGACAGCCAGAAATAATTGCGCCCCATCAGGAACCCTTTCTCGCTGCTCACTAAAGAGCAAAACTCACAGGCAAGGCTCAAAAGTATTCTCCGGTTGCTAAAGCACATTCTACAGTAGCCGGAGAATACTCTATAGCCCCTTCTCCGCCATCTCCCCCCTATCCTCACCTAAAACCCTAATTCCACCACGGGTTTCCACTCTAGCTTTTCGGTTAAACAATACAGAATGGTTACTTTCATTGCCTGCATCACCCCATACTAATCAAGGCGCTTCACGCAATATTCAACGCAAGGCCTTAGACGCAAGGTTTCTACTGACAACCCGAAAAATGAAAATTTAAAATACTTGGCGCCTTACTGCGCCCACTTGGGGCACATCACTCTCCCACGGGCGTTTGTGCTGTAGCGCTGTTTGAGGACAAAACCTTTTCTAAAATTCGCAATCGGCAATCCCCAACCCGCAATCCTTCCCAATTAGGCACAAGCGAATATTCGCCAAAGGCAGATTTTTTGGGGTTCGGAAACTGCTTATTTTCTTACCATAATCTAACCATAATGTAACCAAGTCTAACCGTATTCTAACCAAATCTTCCTATAATCTTACTTGTTTAAGCCAAAACCAACCCAAACCATACAAAAGCAATGAAAAGGCTATCAAAAGTGGAGATTTATGGGCATCTCCCTATTAACCGGAAAAGACAAGTCAAGTTAGGTATCTAGCTTATGCCATCTAGCGTTGGTGAAGGAGTAAATTTGATTTTGCAGAGCCTAAAGCACAAAGCCAAGCCCAAGCAGGAGTGGCTAAATTGAAAAAAAGAGTCAGATGTTCCTACCTATTACGGAGGCAGGCAGAGCTAATAGAAAGTAGAAGATTTACCATGTACTTACATGGCGATTAAAATTACATTCTAAAGTTCGCGATGCGCTACACTAACCTCTTATAGGCAAATTTCGGATAGCTGATTTTGGTCTTTATTCAATTTGCGCAAGGTCGTCTGCAACAGACCCTCCGGATAAAGAATCGCTTTCCCACTCCGCTATTCCGTCACCGGGAAAAACTTAAAAAAAGTTGGCTTCCCTCCTATTCACTTTCTCTTTTGCAAAAAGTTAATATTTTAGATTTATCCCCCGCTCTAAAACCTTTAGCAAATTTTTCTTGTCGTATCTACTATGAAAGGATCCGGATTAATAAAAGTAACCCCCTCCGAAACCAAAGAGGATATTAAGCAAAGTGATCTTTTAACCATTCAGAAGTTTATATGGCTGTTAAGTGATTTTCATTACAACGAGTTTACCCGCTATCTCCAACAAGCTCACGCAACGCTCCCTCTTAAACTGA
>CAZQYO010000056.1:0-367 GCA_964597415.1 uncultured Chitinophaga sp. | reverse complement strand
GCTATCCGAAAGCAACTTCCGAAGTTCGATACTCCCGGTAGCTTATGTGCTAAAGTATATAGAGGATCAGACGCAGATACCAAAAAGAAATTCAATCAACTCTCCTCGTACACTTTTCGGCTTTCCTTTTATCTCGCATGTAATTACCCCGACTATCTTTCTACCAACATTCAGCAGATAGAGCAATTAGTCAATAGCGGAAACGCTGCTCAAGCTTTGTTGCGAGCAAAAGTGATGCTGGAAATTGCCGAGCGAATTGGAGATTTCAGAGCGCAAATTTGGTGTCTTTCCTTTTTGGAAGCCGATGCCAATCTGCATAGGGATATCCACCAATCGTTGAACTACTACGAGCAAATGCAAAAGGTAA
>CAZQYO010000055.1:0-12154 GCA_964597415.1 uncultured Chitinophaga sp. | reverse complement strand
TAAAAAGTTAATCAGGAAAATAATCGTAGCCCCCACTCCTGCCGCAGCAATTATACTCCACGAGCTGAATAGATGAACGCTGTGAGTTACTCTGAAAACCGAGGCAGCCAATATAAGCAGTGCCACACCGAGGCTGGCTCCGGCACTGATGCCAAGCACATAAGGCCCTGCCACCGGATTTCGAAACATAGCCTGCATTTGCAAGCCACTGAGAGATAGGCCGGCTCCAGCTAACAAAGCCGTCATGGCTCCGGGTAAACGCGACTCTATAATGATGTTGCGCCAAGCTTCGTTTTCAATATGTGCTCCGCTTAATACACTTAAAATATCGGCTAACGGAATGTTGACCGACCCCAACACCAATTGCAGTAGAAAAGCGACCATTAAGAGCACGCACAGAAATATAAAAACAGATAGTTGGCGCTGCCCCATTATCGAAAGGTGTTAATTACATCAGGCCATTTTATTGCTTGCGTTATACCGCTTGACGTTGAACTTCCACTACACATCTTAAATACTACGTTTTCAAGCCCTTTTTGACCTGTTTGGAGAGGGTTTGCATTTGCATCTTCTACTAATTCCATCTTCCTGTGAAGAAGGACTTGAACAGTTCTGCTATCTGTTTCCGATTTCATAAGGTTTATAAGTTTGGCTTTGGATAATCTAATTTATTCTACTATGGTTTAATTGCAAAAATGAAAGAAGCGGAATATTAATGCAAAATCCGGCTTGTCCTTTCTCACACGATTAACGACTGACACAGTTCGCTATACACTCCCTCTTTGTACTCGCGCTAAAAACGAGGCATTTAATCTAGTTTGATTGAGATTTTCCCGACTTGGGCTATTTCTTAAGTTCTGCATTTTTACCTCCTCCCACACCAATCTATTCGTCTCCAATTTTTTATTCATTTAATGTCATAATTCTTTTGTACCGGATAGCTCCCTTCTAAACGGGGAACCGCCTCTACTCTCCACTTTATATTTTCAGGGTTTAGTTTCATTTCAACTTCCGGTAATAATATAAATGATGACCCGGCAGCAATTCGGGATGAAGAATGAAAAGGAGGTCGGCTAATATTTTATCGGGATTTACTACTCCGCTTTCCCAAAAGTCGAATCCGCCTTCAGGGCTTTTGCGCAGATCATTATTATACACGTTTCCTTTTTTGAATGCGTCAAATAGGGCATTCTTATTATCGGCTTTCCTCAATTGCTCTAATGAAGCGGCTATGCCGGTGTTGAGCCAGTATTGCGCATGAACCGCTTTATTATATACCGCTTCATAATCTAAATTCAAATTCAGTCCATTGGTAGCCGAAGCCTCTTTCCATAGAAAATCACCTCCGGCATCGGAAATCAGGTGAGCCATATAATTTTCACCGCTAGGCATATACCACACTTCTTTAAAAGGAATATTGCAAAACACGGTTGGATGGTTCTTTGCCTGTTGTGCTTTCGCTTTCAATGCCAAATAATTCTTTTCTATCTGTCCGAACACCGAGTCTGCTTCCTGCTCGCGATCAAAAAAAGCAGCCACAAATTTTATCCATTCGGCACGCGCCAGAGGGTATTGCTCTGCGTAGTCAAAATTCAACACCCGCTTAATTTGCAGTGCCTCTAATTTGACTTTTACCTTTTCTCCTCCGTCATAGCTACCGGAGGTAAATACAAAGGAAGGATTCAGCGATAGCAATTTCTCATAGTTCAACTCCTCTTGCCCTACACCGGCAATCGTTCCGTTTTGCACCGCTTCGCGAATCTCCGGATCGTAGATAAACTGCGCCCCCGTAATACCTGCCAGAAAGGGCAAGAGGCGCAGGCGTTTCATCTCCGCCACCTGATTGGTAGAAAGGCAAATCACTTTAGTGACGGGAGTCTCTATGCGAACCGCATCGGGGAAAGCAAGCGGGGCGGCTTTGCCATTTGGCAGCAGAACATATTGCTCCAATACCTTTGCGCTGTCTCTCCAATCTTTTACCGTGATTACTTTAAAGCCTTTGTAATAATCTACCGAAAAACCTTTTGCATACTTAACGGAAAGCGAAGCCGGCTTTTCTTCAAGCACTTGATTTTTATTCAAAGAGGCTTGCCGGTTTCCGCAGCTTTGCATCCCCGCTAAGAGTATCAGAATTAGTATGGCGAAAAGGTTTCTACTCATAGCTAAAAGCAAAGTTGCCCGATGCAACACCGGCTGTAAAAGAATGAACTAATGTTCCGTTGTTGTGGTATCGGTAAACACGCGAAGGCTGCACATAGTCGAGGGCATCACTCACATAAATATCTCCGCTCAAGGGGTCCACCGAAAGGCCGTAAAAATTATTTTGCGAAGAGGGAATTAGCTCAGTGAGAACTCCGGTAGAAATAGTGTAGCGATACACACTTCTCGATAGAAAGTAGAGATTCTCTCCTGATTCATCCAAACATAAATTGGTAGGATGAAAGTCAGCCTCAGTAAATGTATAACGTTGTATTTCGTTGAACTGATTATCATAACACAGCAAAGCGGAACGGATGCCCGAAACAGTGTCTGTATTCAGGGCGATCCAGATTTGCTTATTCTTATCCACTGCAATTCCACCGGCATCACCATTCAATCTAATGGTATCCATGAGCGTGTGATGCAGGGCATCTATACGCATCAGTGCTCCACTTGATGAGGCGTTTTTGTAAATGCGTTTCCCCTCTGCCATTACTACATCGCCTAAGCGAAGCAGATGTTCGGTGTATTGAGGCATAGAGATAGAAGTAAGCCATGCACCTGTGCGGTAATTGACCACGTAAATTTTATTAGCATACAACTCACTCACGTATGCAAGGCTGTCATTCACCGGCAAAAAATAGCGTGGATTAGAGCCGGGAATAGAGATGGTTCTTATTTTATGGAAAGAGGGAATACTCACCACTTCTACCTTGGCAGAATGATTGACTACGATAAAGCCAAGTGAATCTTGGATATACATACTCTGCGCTATATCTCCCAGCAAATAACCGTTAGCCGATTGAAACAACCCATTGGTGACTTGTTGCATAGCGGGGTTGTAAAAGGAAATCTCTGCATTGCCGTAACCGTAGTTACCTTCATTTACAATATACACTCCCTCCGTGAGAGGAACTTCCGGCAGTTTCTCTTTGTTGCAACCCAACAACAATAATAGATTGAACCCTATGCTTACGATTGCCTTTCTCATTTTATATTAAACCTTAGAACCCCTTCAAAGCTGCGCCCCGGCATAGGGCGCTGTGCCACACTTTGGTAGTGGGAATTGCCAATATTCTTTACGCGAAAGGAAAGCCCAATTTCGTTTCGCCCAATCAGAAAATCTTTTCCTGCTTCAAGATGACTCAAATAGTATCCCTTTAAAAACTGCGAATTATCGGTAGAAGTAAACAGCCGACTGACAATGTTATTAATGCTGCTCAGATAAAAGCGCTTATACCTTAGCTCCACTCCTCCGGTTAGGCTATGCTCCGGCACATAGATGAGTTGCTTGCCGGCAGACTGATCAAACTTAAAGGAAGCATCTAAGTTGGTGGCTTTGGTATAAGTATAGGAAACAAAAAAGTTTGCCATCAACTTATCGGGCGAAGGATTATCCGTAGTGCTCGACTTTAAATTTATTTCTACTCCTCTCGAAAACACTCTTCTGAAATTGACAGGCGACCAGAGGCTGCCATCGGGTATCCACTGAATCCAATCTTGCACATACACATAAAAATTAGAAACACTCAACGAAAAATATTTCTTGCAGGAATAGCGGAAGTCAAGTTCACCGTTCCATGATTTCTCCTGTTTTAAATTTGGATTGCCGCCCGGTGTCCAATACAAATCATTAAAAGTGGGGAAACGAAAGTTGCGCGAAACTTTTAAGCCTGCACCGAACTCATGTGTTTGCTGCCACCTTTTTGCATAACTTATTTCTAACTCAGGGGCAAAGGCAGAGAGTTGTTTTCCCACTAAGTCTTCCCTGAATCCGGCATGAAACTTTGTGCCGGAAGAATGATAATAGTCGGTGTAGAGTTTAAAGCCTACCGTGTGCCGATGTTGCAATTTCTGATATTCCTCCACATTTGCCTGCTCATAATCGTAGTTCACTGCTCCGTTTAAACTCCAACTAAAAGGAAAGACATAGGTAAACTGAAATTTATTCCGCACAGCAGTAGTAAGGGTAGTTTCATCTAAATCAGTTTCCGGATTTTGGTAGCGGATATAATCTTGCAGGTAAGCAGAAGTAAGGTGAGTGTGTAATTGGCGGAAAGTTCCTTTCCAATTCGCCATTACCCGGAGCGAGTAATCGCCCTGCTTCTCGTGCCCATCTGAATTTCCTATGATGGGGGGAATTTCGCGCTGTGCCTCATTGAGCCAGCCGTAAAAATTCAACTCATTAGAGCTATTCAATTTTACATTTAACTGTTGCATAAACGAAAGCAAGCGCACTTTTGCATTTGTTTGTCGCTCGAGTGGCTGCCCTTCTTTAAAAGTATTTCTGAAAAGAAAATTATTATCAGAACGCAGGTAACTGAAGCGGGTAGCTCCCGAAACTTTTTCCTTTCCGTATTTCAAACTGCCGAGAAATTGAAAGGTATTGAAACTGCCCCCGCGAAGTGTAACATCGGCAGCCACCCCCGAATCTATCGCAGTATGGTCCACCAACTGTAATGTTCCCCCGATGGTACCCTCGAATCCGGTCTTCATCAAGCGGATTTCATCTTGCATCCCTACGGCAAATAGAGAGAGGTCGGTTTGCCCTAAAGCAGGGGAATTAAGTTGAATACCGTTCCATTGTATCACACTTTGGGTGGCAGAAGTGCCCTGTACAGCCAGGGAAGCCAACTGCCCACTGCCATAACTTTTTACATACACAGAAGAGAACTCTCCTAACACCTCACTCAATTCTTTCCCTTGTTGGTATTTAATATCGGTGAAGCCACTTTGCATCTGCTTATCCGTGGAGAGTTTTTCCACCTTCACTACCTCCTTTACCCATAAAGTATCGCTTGCTTGCTGCGCCTTCATATTAATCGCTCCTACACACATAAAATAGGCAAGCCAGAGTTTCACTGCACCAATAATTTTTTGGTCGTTCGGCTTTCGGGGGTGAACAGCGTTACAAAATAAACTCCGAGAGCAAGTGACCGCGTATTTAAAATATAGTCAGCGCCATACATTCTTTCTTGCTTTAGGAATCGTCCGCTGACATCGCCTATCGCAATCATTTGTGTATTGGGCGCATTGGAATGAATGAGAACTACTCCTGAATGGGAAGGGTTAGGAAACATTTGCCAAGTGGATGGAAGTGTCACAGTGTTTACTCCACTAACTCCGACAGCATGTATCACTCCCACCGCATCTAAATCAAAGCCTCCTGATGGGAAAGGGGTAGGATAGGGATCGTTTACTTTGTTGCCTTCAGAATCATAAGTGGCATATTGCGGATTCACCGAACCCACTACATCAATAATGCGAATGTGGGTGATGTGATTCACATCTAAGCCGGGTTCATGGCTTAATTCTTCCAAGTCAAACGGAGTACCGTAGCCCGATACATACTTGCCCGCCAGATTGTTCACCAAAGAGCAATCTATACCTACCATTGCTAATTGGGCTGTATCCTGTATATGGCTCACCGAAGGGAAACGAAAAAAATTGATTCCATCTGAACTGACTTCTACAAAAGCGAATTCCAAAAATGCCCTTCCTGAGTCATCAGTAGCAAAAGCATTTTCAAAGACTGCAAAGTCAAAACCATCGCCATTGAAGATAGGGTTAGCAAAAGTAAGTGTGGCTATGCCCCCATCTCCGAGGCTCACCACTCCGTTTTCATACGCTCTGCCAATAGGAGAAGTCTCATCGCCCACTGTGGTGAGGCCAAGAGCAGGTTGAGCCACATCTTGCCAACCGCGCTGTAAGGTGCATCCGGTTGCCCATTCCACCAACCGCGAATCAGACAAACTAATGGCATCAGATCCCGGCAGTCCCGCAGCCGGAGCAAACTGGCTGTTACTTTTCATTTGAAACAGCAAAATGCCCCATAACAACAGAAATATTTTCTGTGCTTTCATCTGCTGCTATTTTTTAAAAAGTTTGCGAGTGTAGATGTTGCTGTCGGTCACTATTCTAAGCAAATAGATGGCGGATGGTAATGAAGCGGTTTGAAGCCTCAGCATTGATTCATCAGTAACATTCATCTGCTGTATCAGTCTGCCTGAAATATCTATTAATTGCAGCTTCTCAGCGTTTTTTGGAAGTTGTATCTGAATGGCATCGCTGAAAGGATTCGGATAAACTTTTGGCTCTGAATCAGCCAACTCTTCAACGCTATTAATTCCCGATATATGAATAATCACTTGCGCAGAAGCACAGAGACCGGCATCATCACAAACAGAATAGACTAAGGTATCGGTGCTCACAATGCCTATGGCCGGGGTATAATAGATATTATTAAAACTATCCACTAAAGCGGTAGCTCCCGTAATTATTGGACCCGCTGTAATAGACACATGAAGCGGAGTGAGAGTGGTATCAAAATCATTGCCGAGTACATTCAGTGCCGTATCCTGCAAGTAAGTAATGATAAACTCATCGTCCGAAGTCACGGGAGCGGCATTGGTAATTTGGTCGTTGGTCGTGAAATTATCTAAGCAAAAATAAGCGGGAGTATTCATTCCGAACTGTCCGGTATCGGAAGAAGAAAGAAAGAACTGAATGCTGTCCACATCGCCCAGTGGTTGAAGATTGAGCCATGTCCAGTTTTTTACTATATAGTCCTGCGTGCTGTCAGCAAAGCGATAATCTGCTAAATAGAAATCTACCTCATTACTTTTCAAACTGCCGGCCAACCAGCCTTTGACCGTGAGTTTAAACCAATCTTCATCGGTTCCGGCATTGCCTCCAAACTTCTTTGAAAAATTATCACCATCGCGCATACTCAGATAAGCGTAAGTGTTATTGGTAACATAAGTGCCTTTGATGGTTTTGCCGGCTGCACTACTGTTCAATATCACTTTGGCATTTCCGTATTCATCGGCTACAGCATAGGTAGCAGAGCCATTTGCTCCGCCTCCGGCAATGGCGCTGTATTGATTGGCTATGCCCGGGCTAAGAGTATCGGACATGGTAGAATAAGTAAAGCCTGTCCACGCAAAAAAAGTAGCGTTGTAATCGTTTGGGAAAAAAGCATTCCCACTATTAAATCCTCCGCTCCCGTCAGAGCCATCCCAGAAGGTATCAGTCGGTAAACTGAGGTTCTCAAAGTCGGCCACGGTTTGTGCGCACACAAAAGCGATTAAAAAAATGTGGAAGAGTAAAAGGGTGATTTTTTTCATGATGACATGATTTTAATGGTTAAAAAAATCAGCCCGGAAAATGAAAACAGGAAAGGAAACTCTGCAGCGTTTCAATTCACAGCCTTTCTTCCCGAAAGCTTTGAAAATTTATCGCTAAAGGCAGGTCTTCTGGCTTGCTCCGTTTCTGAGGCCTTCCCGTCACAGACAGTGGCATTAGGTTTTCAGAAACTGATTAAAGGAGCTTACAGCAGCGGGAACTGCTCCTGATTCTAACAGGATTCCCTATTATGGCGGTCCATATTATATGAACTTGCCACCTTTAACGCTGCAAAGAAAGTGATTTTATTTAGTCGGTTCAAAAATATTTTTTGAACATTGCGTTTCGTAGGAATGAATAAAACAGTACTATCCGTCTTTATTGGTCTTTTCTTTTTCGCTTCTTGCAAGAAGTGTTTTGAGTGCCATCAATACTGTGCTTACTGCCAGTCTAAAGCCAATTCAGCTTTGGTATATAAAATCTGTGCTACCAAAAGCGGAACAAATAGTATAGTGGATTCTATTCAACACACTTTTCCCGATTCATTGTATAAATGCTCCTTGCTAAAAATTGATCAGGATGTATGTGATCATAAAAATCAAGCAGACGATGCTACTACCTATTTCCAAAAGCAGGACTATTACTGCTATCCTAAGCCTTGATTAACTTCATCTCCCATTTATTATAAAACGCAAAGAGCCTCTCTTTCCCAGAGAGGCTTCCTTTGCTGCTGTGTGACTATGAGTAATTTTATGTTTACTGGCCTATAAATACTCTTTGAGTAGTGGCCTTTCCTCCGTTGCTCACTGATATTAAGTAGTAGCCGGAAGGTTGGTTATCTAAAGAGATGCTTGTTGTTTGCGCATTGATATGGTTTTGAAATACCGGCTGCCCCAGCAGGTTGAAAACTTTCAATGAAGCATCTTTATTTACTTCATCGTTTAAGTTCACTTTCACCTCCTTGCCGATAGAAGTAACGGTGAGTGATTTCCCGTTTACATCATTTACTCCTGAGGTAATAGACTGGTCAATGTTTACGGTTACGTTAGCATTGTTAATGCAACCGTAGTCGTTGGTGCATTTGAGCGTTACGGTGTAAGTACCGGCCACGTAGTAAGCTAAAGTGGGGTTGGCTATTCCAACTATCCAAGTGCCGTCACCGAAATCCCATTCAAAGTGATTGGCATTTTGAGTCATTGCATGGAAGTCAATATCCTCGTTCGTGTAAGCAGTTACTTGCGATACGGAAATGTTTGCCGTAATAGCATGGCTGCTCATGTGAAATTGCTTGGTAGTCGTATAGTTGTTATAGACAAACACTAAGTAATAATCACCGGAAGCCAGATTTTCAAAATCGAAGGTACCGCTGGCGTTGTTATAAGTTCCCACTTGGTTATTGTTGGCATCGTAAAGTTCACATAGGTTCCACTGTATAGTGTTATCTGCCTGCACTTCTATAATTCCATCATTATCGTTACAGCCCGAAGGGTAATTACCAAACAAGGCAGGATAAGATACGTGGAGGAAAAAGCGACCTGTAGCCGGCTCGTTAGCCAATATGTTTGCTTGGTATAAGTTAGTGCGCAGGTCAGTAAAGGTATTGGTTTGGCGATCCTCTAAGCGAAGAATAGAAGTCGGGTCAAACTTATCAATAAGCGGTGCTGAAAAGGTGTAAACCCCATCGCTATCTACCTGAACCCCCAAAGCGACTTCTTCGCTCTGACCTAAACTACTATAACCGTTGTTTGCCAGGTCATAGTTATCGCCCGAAAGTGAGTAAAGCACCGGTACTCCTACCAAACTGCTCACTACCTTCTGCACGTCTTCTGTATTGTTATAAAATTTAGAAACCCCCTGATCGAAATAGACCGTGGTTTCATCTAAGTTGCCCGTGTGGCTTTGAAGGCGTAGTTTTACTTGTCCTGCGTGGCAAACGCAGCTGTAAACAGACTTGAAAATAAAATCGTAAAAATTAGGACTCTCATAGTAATGATTTTTTTGTTCATTAAACTTTTCCTTCCTCTCGGTCCTAATCGTTTGTTGCAGATTCCAAGTGCAACTCACCCTCCCATATACGGTTGCCGCTGGCTTGTGTTACATTTAATGCCATATCTTTTTTTGAGGGCAATGGATATAAGGCTGCGGTATAGGTAGGTTGGGCAGCGACAAGAACAAGAAGATTATTCCCAAAAGTGACGCTTCAAAAGTAACTTCCGATAAAGTAAGCATCATTGGTTTTGCCTTGGGACTATTTTACACCCCTATTCAAACAGCAGAAGCAAATTTTTGAGCAGCCTATTTGCCAATACCGGCTTTTAGGATTTAAAAATAGAAGACCTGTATAGGGCTGCCATAAGCCATTTAAATGACAAAGTGATACCCGCCAAAAACAGATTAGTATCAACTGCTTTACATAGAAGTTGAAATATTCACCCGCTATTACCGGCTCGTCTATTATTTTTACCTCATGGAAACACACAGCGATTTAAGACTGGCAGTACTTATAGATGCCGACAATGTGCCTTATGCAAACGTGAAGGAAATGTTTGAGGAGATAGCGAAATACGGAACTCCCACTTTCAAGCGCATTTATGCCGACTGGACCAAACAGACGGTATCGGGCTGGAAAAAGGTATTACTCGAAAACGCGATTACCCCGATACAGCAATACAGCTACACCACCGGAAAAAACGCATCCGATAGCGCATTAATCATTGATGCGATGGACATATTATATACCGGAAAGGTAGATGGCTTTTGCATTGTGTCGAGCGATAGTGATTTTACCCGCTTGGCCACCCGGCTGCGAGAAGCGGGAATGAAAGTAATAGGCATAGGGGAAAAGAAAACCTTGAATCCGTTTATCACCGCCTGTGATAAGTTTATTTACATTGAAATTTTGAAAGGGGAAGAAGCAGATGACTCCCCCGAAAAGAAACAACACAAATCCACCCCGGACGGAGCCTCTGCCCATCCTCCCTTGAAAAAAATTGACCCTCAACTTATCAAACTAATTTCCTTAAGCATTGATGACCTGGCGGATGAAGAAGGCTGGGCCTATTTGGGAGATCTCGGAAATTTATTGCTAAAAAAGAAGCCCGATTTTGATCCGCGCAACTACGGCTATTTAAAAATGTTACCCTTGATTAAAAGTCTTCGCAAGTTTGAAATTGATGAGCGCGAAACCGGCAAACGCAATATCAAGCATATCTATGTGCGCAAAAAATAGTGCCTTGTTTTTTATTTTGCTTAACGCCTATTTAATCCTGTATCCATCTCTTAAAAAATAAATCGGGTCATTTCTTATTGTTCATGGCTGTCTATTGCAATTTTACAACTATGCGTTTTACCTTCTTTTTTTGGATACTTCTTTTTTCATCCTGTTCTCATTCGCAACAGGTCATCGAAACTCCCGGTGTTATCTGCGGGGATGAACGCATGGATGAACTTATCCCACTTTTGAAAGGGAAAAAAGTAGCCCTACTGGTGAATCAAACCGCTATGGTAGGCCAAACTCACTTAATAGATACGCTTCTCTCGCAAGGGGTGTCTATTAAAAAAATATTTGCTCCCGAGCATGGCTACCGTGGCAATGCTGATGCAGGCGCTGAATTAAAAGACGGAGTGGACCACAAAACCAAGCTACCGGTAATTTCGCTTTATGGAGCAAAAAAGAAACCTACCGGAGATGATTTAAAGGATATTGATGTAGTCGTATTCGATATACAAGATGTAGGCACCCGGTTCTACACCTTTATTTCAACGCTGCATTACCTGATGGAAGCCTGTGCGGAGAATCACGTAGAAGTGATAGTGCTGGATAGGCCCAACCCCAACGGCTGGTATGTAGATGGGCCGGTGCTGCAAGCCAACTTCCAATCATTCGTAGGAGTAGATCCCATTCCGGTAGTGCATGGATTAACGGTGGGAGAATACGCCAAAATGGTGAATGGAGAGCATTGGTTGAGCGAAGGCCTGCAATGCACACTCAAAGTAGTCCCTTGCCTTAACTATACCCACGAAACGCGCTATTCTCTTCCCGTGAAGCCGTCCCCCAATTTGCCGAACAATGTAGCGATTTATCTTTATCCCTCTCTTTGCTTTTTTGAAGGGACGGATGTCTCTGTAGGTCGCGGCACTGATTTCCCTTTTCAAATAATCGGCTCTCCGGCCATTCCCTCTATGGATTATTCCTTTACCCCCGAAAGCCGACCCGGAGCTGTAAGCCCTCCGCATTTGAATAAAGAATGTCACGGTCTGGATCTCCGGAAAGCGGATTTGACAGTTCCCGGCATCCATCTTAACTATTTAATAGAGATGCTGAAAGAATATACAGACAAGAAGGCTTTCTTTCTCCCCAACCACTTCTTCGACAAATTAGCCGGTAACAGCAAACTGCGCGAACAACTTATAGACGGTAAAAGCGCGGAGGAAATAAAAGAAAGCTGGGCCGCAGAACTAACCGCCTACAAAGCCAAGCGAAAGAGCTATTTACTTTACCCCGATTTTAAGATTTCGGGGCAAAAGGGTGGCTTTTGATTAAACATGGAATGTCGTTAAACCTGTGAGAAAGCCCCTCATTTCCCCCTAAACATTCCCACCCTGCATTTTTACTAAACCTTAGTAGAATAGAATCAATCTCCTTAAAACAACCTTATGCCGAGGAGTAATGGAGTAATAACAAAAACAAAAATTTAAAATAGTTGGCGCCTTACTGCGCCCACTTGGGGCACATTCGTGAGAAGAGAAATAACCTTGTTCCGTACGGAAATAACCTTGTTCCGTACGGAAATAACCTTGTTCCGTACGGAAATAAGTCGAATAACATCAG
>CAZQYO010000054.1:0-12159 GCA_964597415.1 uncultured Chitinophaga sp. | reverse complement strand
GCAGCAGACCAATCAATTTGTTCAACAGAATGAGCAGGCCTTGTCCATGACTATCTGCAATCTTAAGGACTGCCAGACCAAAGCGGTATTTAAAAACATGCCTCTTGATTTGAGAAGATACAAGGATCTTAAAATGTTTATTCACGCCAACAGGGTAGAAGGTAGCATTCCGGTGCATGATAACGAGGTAGAGGCATTTATCCGTATCGGCTCTGACTTTAAGGAAAACTATTACCAGTATGAAGTCCCTTTGAAAATTACCCCCGATGGTACTTACAGCAATGATATCACTTCTGATCGCGAGGAAGTATGGCCGGATAGCAATGCTATGGATATTGTGTTACGCGATTTCATTGATCTGAAATTAAAGCGAAACGCGACTTCCGGGTACCCGCATAATGTCCCTTTTACCGGAACGGACAGCAAGGGTAGATTACTGAGTATTGTAGGTAATCCTGATATCGGTTCGGTGGGTACTGTGATGCTTGGAGTTAAAAATCCATCGAAGTATGATCCTAATAATCCTTTAAGTGACGATGATGGTTCCCCAAAATGTATAGAGGTATGGTTTAACGAGTTGCGCGTCTCCGGCTTCGAAGAATTTGGCGGAGTGGCTGCCGTAGGTAATGTAAGTGTGAAATTAGCGGATCTCGGCAATATCAATTTCGGAGCGGGCATGCACACGCATGGCTTCGGACAAATAGAGCAGAAAATAGACCAGCGCTATAAAGACGATATGTACCAGTATGATTTCTCGTCTAATATTGAGTTGGGGAAATTCCTTCCCGAGAAAGCCGGTATTCGGATTCCGTTTTACGGAGCCTATTCACAAGATTTCAGTACTCCGGAGTTTGACCCGTACCAGTTTGATATTCCCACTAAGGAAATGGTGCAAGGCTTGCGATCCACCAATGGAAAAGATTCTGCCCGAACGTATTTGCGACAAATCCAAACCATCAATACTCGAAGAGGATATAATTTCTCGAACGTGCGAATTGTGCCGCAAACCAAGGCGAAGCGACCGCATATTTATGATCCGGGAAATTTCAATTTTACCTATTCGTACAATGAAGTGTTATTTAGCGATCCCTTTATTGAAAAGAACTCGAAGAAAAACTGGCTCGGATTGGTGGGCTGGAGTTTTGCCCCGCAGACCAAAGACTTTGCGCCATTTAAGAAATTGATAAAAGCAAAAACAAAATGGTTAGATATAGTCAAGGATTTTAGTTTTAATCCATTCCCATCTACCTTAGCCTTTACCTCGGAATGGAATAGGGAATTCACAGAGATAAAACTTCGACCTTTAGGAGATGTAGATTTTAATCTTCCTACCACCTACAGTAAAAATTTCAGATGGACGCGAACGTATGCGTTTAAGTACAATCCTTTCCGATCGCTAAGTATTGATTATAACGCCACCAATAATTCGCGGATAGATGAACCCGATGGACACATTGATTCAAAAGCGAAGAAGCAGGAAGTGTGGGGGAATGTATGGCAAGGAGGGCGCAACACCAACTACAACCAAAGCCTGGCAGTAAACTATAACATCCCCATCAATAAATTGCCTATACTTGATTTTATCACTGCGAATGTGGGCTATGCATCGTCCTATTCCTGGACCGCTATGCCTTGGCAGTTAGATTCCGGTAGCACTATACTGCGGCAAAATACACTTGGCAATATCATCAACAATACACAGAACGATCGCGCCAAAGTGGATTTTAATTTTAAGAAGTTGTACCAAAAGGTACCGTTTCTTCGAACCTATGATTCTCCAAATCCAAGTGCCGGTGATAAGAAAGCCAATGACAGTAAAAGAGATGCGGTTAAGAAGGCGAGAGAGCGTATTCAAAACGAAATTGACAAGTTGAAAGAGAAGAGAAGTCAGTTAAAAGAACAATTAAAACAAGCGAAGGAACAAGCGAGAACAGATACCGTGTATCAGCACAAGAAGGAAGCAGGCATAGCGCGTGCCAAAGGGGAAATAATAAAGAACAAGGGATTGATAGGAGATAAGAAAAAGGAGCAGGCAAAAGCAGCAGATAAAGAAGGCAAGGCAAAAGCAAAAGCTGAGGTAAGTGCATTAGAGCTAAAGGGCAAAACTTTGCATGATAATCTGAAAAAGGCGAAACAAGACGCAGAAATAGTGCGCCTGAAAAAGGAACTCAAAAACAATAGAAGAACACTGAAGCTTAAAAAGCAGGATTTTGCCAATAAGCAAGCCCCTTCTAATCCTGGCATATCTGTTCTCTTACGACCACTGCTGGCACTCAAAAGAGTTTCGGTAGAGTATAAAGAGAATAAATCTACCACCTTACCGGGCTTTGAAGGCTATTCGCAGATTATCGGAAATCAGGTGTACAACAATTCCTTTACCAAGAAGAAAAACCTGAAGAATGCTCCCGGCTATGACTTTGGATTTGGCTGGCAGCCCGGTGATAGATTTTGGAATGGAGTGGATGCAATTACCCGCGACCATTGGTTAGATGAAGCTGCTGCTAAAGGTTGGATAAGTACCGATACCTTGCTGAATCAGAAATTTATGCAAACACGTTCTCAGCGATTAGATGTGACCGGAACATTAGAACCCTGGACAGATTTGAAAATTGATTTGAACTTTTTCATGGATAAGAGTACCAACCATTCGCAGTTCTTTAAGTACGTAGCAGATGATAACGGGGATTACAGTTTTGCGCACCTCAATCCGGTGGATGCAGGCTCCTACAGTATTTCTTATCTACCAATAAAAACACTGTTCAAGAAGATTGATGCGAAAGGATATTCAGATACTTACAAAGCCTTTGAAGCCAACCGACCGATTATCTCAAAACGATTAGGCCTGGCAAACCCCAATAACAATGATGGCTCTCCGTATTTTAATCCGAGCGACACTACCTACAATACCGCTTATGCCGATGGTTACGGCCCTAAATCACAAGATGTGCTCATCCCTGCTTTCTTAGCAGCTTACACTAAATCCGATCCGAATAAGGTAGGGCTGAATCCGTTTAAGGCGTTCCCTTTGCCCAACTGGCGCATTTCATATAATGGCCTTACTAAGTTTAAGTGGGCACAAAAAATATTCACCAACTTTACTATTACACACGGATACAACTCTACCTTAACGGTAAATAGTTTCCAAACCAATCTCGATTATAAAGGTGATGGCACACCGTTCAATTCCAGTAAAAAAGATACGTTGAACGGCAGCTACTATTCACTATATAACATGCCGAGCATTGTGCTCAACGAACAACTTTCTCCATTGATTGGCGTGGATATGACCTTTAAAAATAATATCACCGCCAAGTTTGATTACAAAAAGAGCCGAACGCTTACAATGAATTTTGCGGATTATCAGATGGTAGAAATGAAGTCAGAGCAATTTACCATTGGAGCCGGTTACAAAATTCGCGGATTAAAACTACCTATAAAAATTAAAGGTCGAAAAATACGCTTAGATAATGACCTCAGCTTCCGTTTCGATTTCAGCTATCGCGATAACATTACGGTAAACCACCGGATAGATGAATCACAGCCGCAGATTACGCAAGGGGCTAAAACCATTACGATACAACCCAGCATTGACTACATTATCAGCAAGCGACTGAACATTCGGCTTTTCTTTGATCAGACGCGCACTATACCGAAAATCTCTACCGGCTTTCCTACTACCAACACAAAAGGAGGAATTACTTTGAGATTCTCATTGGCGGATTAAAAAGCAAAGTTCATTGTGCAATGAGGAATGAAAAATTACTTTCGCTTCACTAAACAGAACAAACATGAATTTTCCATCAGATTTAAAGTACAGAAAACAACACGGCCACAATAGGCATCACCGAGTTTGCACAAAAAGAATTAGGCGATATTGTATATGTAGAAATAGAATCGGTCGGTCAAACAGTTGCAAAAGATGCCGTATTCGGAACAGTAGAAGCGGTGAAGACCGTGAGTGATTTATTTATGCCGGTGAGCGCAAAGATCTCCGGCAAAAACGAATCCCTGAATGATGCTCCCGAATCGGTGAATACCGACCCCTATGGTGCCGGATGGATGATTAAAGTAGAGTTGACAGATCCTTCCGAATTAGATACGCTGATGGATGCAGAGGCGTATAAAGCACTTGTTGGTCAATAGGAATTGCCTTTCCCTCCACGGGAAGATGAAGACGTGAATGATTTTCTAAAATATAACTGGCCGTCCTTTTTATGGGCGGCTTTTATTTTAACACTGTGTCTGATACCCGGCAGCGACCTTCCCGGAATTGCCATTCCGCATTTCGATAAATTTGTTCATTTCACCTTCTACTTCATCCTTGCCGTATTAATGTATTTTGGATGGAAGCGACAAAGCCGTTTTATTTCACTGCATTTGCACAGTGCGCTGAAAATTGTTTTCGTAGCTGCGTTGTATGGCTTGCTGATTGAAGTGTTGCAAGAGACACTAACTAACGACCGCCAATTTGATTGGTTGGATGCGCTGACCAATACAAGTGGAGCCGTGATGGCCTGTCTAATTAGTGTGAAACTATTCTCATAATGGCATCCTATTTCCGCAAGTTCATCTATTTTCACTTTCAATGAAACAGCTTCTTATTCTTTTAGTCACCATCTGTTCTGTTCTCCCTGCGCTACATGCTCAACCGGGGAGGGACGAAACGCTGGCAGACAGCTATCTCAAGAATGGAGAGTTTGACAAAGCGGCTGATTTGTTTCAAAGCCTGTGGGAGAAAAACAATTTTGACCCGAAGTTTTATACTCCATTGTATAAGTGCTTGCTCACGCTAAAAAAGTATGACGACTTAGAGAAAGTGGTCAAAAAGCAAATCAAAAAAGCAGACGGATTGCCGCAATATATTATTGACCTCGGTTACCTCTATGCGCAGATTCCCGATTTGAATAAAGCCAAAGACCAGTATGAAAAAGCGCTGAAGGAGTTAAAGCCCAACGAAATTTCTATCCGCAGTTTGGCCGGAGCTTTTGAAACATATCGCCTGTATGACTACGTGATTGCCGTGTACGATAAGGGAAACAAAGCGCTGCCGGGTAATTCTTACTTCAATCTGGAATTGGCCAATGCCTATCTGAACAAAGGAGATATCTCTAACAGTGTAAAATATTTTCTCGGTTATCTCGAAATGTATCCGCAGAAGGTGCAATCCGTCAAAAACATTCTTCAAAGTTCTGCCAGCGAGGAGAAACTATTGGCTGAGATGGAAACGCAACTATATGGCAAAGTACAACGCGCTCCCGGCAATGAGGACTACATTGATCTGTTGACTTGGATATATATTCAGAACAAGGATTTTGAAGGAGCCTTGGTGCAGATGAAAGCATTGGATAAACGCAAAGGTGAGAATGGATATCGAGTGCTTAATATAGCGAGAATGGCGCAGACGGAGGGATATTACGATGAGGCCATTTCAGGATATGAGTATGTGGTGGCTAAAGGAAAAGAGGAAGGACTTTATTTTCAGGCACGCACCTAACTGTTGAATTGTCGCAAAGAAAAAATCTCTAATAATCTGAATTATACTAAAGAGGATTTGTTGGGATTAAAAAGTGATTATCTCTCTTTCATTAACGACAACGGTGGTAGTTTCCTCACTGCTCAAAGCATGAAAGAACTGGCCGATCTCGAAGGGTTTTACCTGCACGATTTAAAGGAAGCAGAAGATTTGTGTTTGAAAATTATCAATATGCCCGGAGTACCGCAGCAACTGAAAAATCAAACCAAACTTTCTTTAGGCGACTTTTATCTGATAGATGGAGATGTATGGGAAAGCACCTTGTTGTATTCGCAGGTGGACAAAGACGAAAAGGATTCTCCATTGGGAGAGGAGGCTCGTTTTCGAAATGCCAAATTAGCCTATTATAGAGGTGATTTTGAATGGGCACAAACACAGTTAGATGCACTGAAAGGTTCTACCAGCGAACTGATAAGTAATGATGCGATTGACCTTTCTGTTTTTATCATTGATAATCTCGGCTTAGATACTTCAGCAGATGCCATGGCCATGTATGCACGGGCAGCATTGCTGATGTTTCAGAATAGGGATGATGAAGCACTCAGCACTTTAGATTCTATTCTCCGCCTGTTTCCCGGTCATGCGCTCTCAGATGATATTGAATATACCAAAGCGCAGATCTATGTAAAGCGCAAAGATTTTGATAAGGCTATTCCTTTGCTGGAGGACATTATGAAAAACTATAAGGATGATTTGAAAGGGGACGATGCTACCTTTTTGCTGGCGAAGATAAATGAAGATCATCTTCACAATAAAGAAAGGGCCATGGAACTGTATAAGACCATTATTACCGATTACGACAGTTCACTGTTAGTGATTGAAGCCCGAAAGAGATTCCGAATTTTGAGAGGGGATAAAATTGCTGAATAAGCCATGATTATATACAACGTTACCGTTAAGATTGATTTGGAATTTCACGATTTGTGGTTGAAATGGATGACGGAAGATCATCTCCAAAAAGTACTCGATACCGGCTGCTTTACCGATTGCAAAATCTATCGCATATTAGAGGAAGACACGAGTGATGGTATTTCGTATGCCATTCAATATTTTGCTCACAACATGAGCGACTATTTTAACTACAAAGAACATCACGCGGCTCGTTTGCAGAAAGAAGGTACCGATATGTTTCCGGGAAAATTTCAGGCATTCCGCACTTTGTTGCGAGAAGTTACGGGAAGCAAAATGAGTGCAGAATAAAAGCAGGACACTACTCCTGAAAATACACTCGCTTTACTCTTGAAGAAATACCGGTTAGTATTTCGTACGGAATAGTTTCAGCCGCTTTGGCTACCGTTTCAATGCGTGGATGTGCGCCAAACACAATCACCTCATCGCCTTCTTTAGCCTCAATGCCCGTAATATCGAGCATGGTCATATCCATACATATATTACCAATAATGGGAGCAAGAGATCCGTTCACCAGCATACTTCCTTTTTTGTTAGAAAGCCTTCTGCTCAACCCATCTGCATAACCTATACCTACCGTAGCAATCGTTTTATCCTTTGTTATTTTCCCTACTCTGCCATATCCTACCGTTTCTCCCTTTTTCACCGATTTGATTTGCGAAATGGTAGTTCGCAGAGTAGAAACGTTCATCAGTTTGCCTTGTACTTTTTCAGAGCTGTCAATCCCGTAAAGCCCTATGCCGAGGCGCACCATATCGAACTGCGCATAGGTGTGCCGGGTGATGCCGGTGCTGTTGAGAATGTGGCGGAGGATGCGGTAGTCAAATGCCGTGCAAAGTTCTGCACTCATTGTTTCAAACTTCTGAATCTGATCTTTTGTGAAGGCATCGTAGCTCTTATCTTCACTGGCGGCCAAATGCGAAAACACCGAAGCAATTTCCAGCGGATGATTCAATTTGAGCCTCTCAATCAGCAAGGGCAAATCTTCTTCAGCGAAACCAAGACGGTTCATTCCGGTTTCTAACTCCACATGAATTTTATATTTCTCCTGCCCATTGCTGTGAAGCAGTGCCAGTGTTTCGGCAAATTTTTCTAACAAGGCAAAACTGTATATGTCCGGCTCTAACCGGTATTGTATAATACTTTCAAAGCTCCGCTGCTCCGGATTCATCACCATAATGGGCAGGGTGATTCCGTTTTTGCGCAACTCTACCCCTTCGTCTGCATAGGCTACCGCGAGATAATCGCAGCGATTAAACTGTAGCACATTGGCAATTTCAAAACTGCCACTGCCGTAGCTGAACGCTTTTACCATCGCCATAATTTTTGTACCGGGATGCAGCAGCGATTGATACACTTTCAGATTATGGGCAATAGCATTGAGGTTAATTTCCAACACCGTTTCATGTACTTTCTTCTCCAAAAATTTTCCAATCACTTCAAATCGAAATTGACGAGCGCCCTTCAGCAAAATCACTTCGTGTTGAAATATGGACGAATCGAGTTGAGCCAGAAATTCATCGGTGGAGGTGTAACACTGAAAAGTAAAGGCTTCGTTATTGGCAAACAATTTTTTTTGCCGACACACTGCCGGGCCTATCCCAATCAAATGAGTTATTTTATTCTGCTGCATCAACTCCGCCACCTCCGAATACAAGGCATACTCCCCTCTCCCACTTTGCAGAATATCGGAAAGAATAACGGTTTTTCGAGGATGCTGATTCTGTTGTTTCAAAAAATCAAGCGCGATTTTCAATGAGCCGATGTCGGAGTTGTAAGAGTCGTTGATCACCGAACAGTGGTTGATGCCATCTTTCATTTCTAATCTCATGGCAATGCGGGTCAGATGTCTTATTCGCTCTTGTATAACTCCGAGTTCTAATTTCAGATACAACATTACGCAGATACAATGAATAGCATTTTCTACACTGGCGCGGTCGCTGTAAGGCACTTCAAAATCCATTTCGCGCTTGCGATACAGGCAATGAATAAAGGAGTGATTGTTTTTTTGCAACACACTGGCCACTTGTACATCTGCCTCTCCCGAAAAACTCCAGGTAAAGGTTTTGATTTTATCCTCCGTATCGTCACTGCCTTTCGAGAGAGCGTTTATCTCGGCAATGCTCTGGTTAATGTCGGGGTAATCTTTGCAGTAAATCAGTATATCGGTGTTCACAAAGAGTTTGAGTTTCTCTTTGGTTTTGTGGCGAATGTTTAAGAAGCCTTCGTTGTGCGCTTCGCCAATATTGGTAAATATGCCGATGGTAGGCCGAATGATTTTTTCGAGCTTAATCATTTCATCCGATTCAGAAATACCGGCTTCAAAAATTCCCAACTCGTGCGTATCGTCCATCTGCCACAGCGATAGCGGAACACCAATTTGTGAGTTATAACTTTTGGGACTGCGCACTATGTGATAGTCCTCGTGCAGCAACTGATGCAGCCATTCTTTTACTACCGTTTTGCCATTGCTGCCGGTGATGGCAATCACGGGAATGTGTAGTTGGCTGCGGTGATAACCGGCCAACTTTTGCAACGCAGTGACCGCATCGCTTACCAGAATAAAATTGGCTTTCGGAAATTTTTCGGCAATGCCCTCTTTCGTAATCACGAAACTGCGCACCCCCTTTTGATACAGCTCTTCTATGTAGTTGTGCCCGTCTAACTTCTGCCCTCCTAAGGCAAAAAATAAAGTGGTTTCGGCATGAATAAGTTTGCGCGAATCCAACAGCAAATCTTTTATAGAGAGGTCGGGTAGCGGTTGCTGTAACAACTTTCCACCAGTGGCTTTGGCAATTTCTTCGATACGGTAAGCTGCTTTCATGAGGTGTGCAAGGAAGTAAATTTAACTGTTAAACGCATCTTGGTTTGCCTCCGGCCTATTTAATCAGGAATAAACCTCTTGCTAAATTCAAAAGCTGGTAAGTTATCAGATGATAATTTACTTTGATGGGGATATACCCCCGACTGCTTCTCTATCTCTACCGAACAGCTCCACGATCTCTTTTAAGGTGTACATTTGTAATTGCAAATCGTAGTTTTGCTGCTCTAATTCCCTTCTCTGTATTCGATGACAAAACCAAACAATCTATACGGAATATTAAAGCAAACCTGATCTACCAATAAAATCCATTATAAGCAAAGTAGCTATCTATGAAAATAGTTATTCCTTTTCTAAACATTGTAGCGCTCACCGTACTATGCCAGTGCGAGAAACCAACGCAGGCTTGTTTCACTTACTCCCCCGACTCCATTGATACCTCCACCCTCGTTACCTTCGATGCTTCTTGTTCTGATAATTCCATGTATTATACTTGGACATTTGGAGATGGCACTCCCGACACCTCCATTACAAGCGGACCTATGGTCACGCACCAATATTTAAGTCCCGGCACTTATACCGTTACACTGAACACTTCGCGAAAAGATGGTTTTGCCATCGGCATCAGCCGTCCGGTGGCTTCAAAGGATTTATTGGTTCAGTAGAGCAGATGCAATTGATTTCTGAAACTTATTTTCCCGAGCTTCTTAAAATGCCACATTGCCCTCTTTCAGTTTTTCCGTCTGCTCGGCCACAGCAAGGGCTTCAATCATTTCACCTATTTCGCCATTCATAAATGAATCGAGGTTATACATGCTCATGTTGATGCGATGGTCTGTGATGCGCCCTTGCGGATAATTGTAGGTGCGAATTTTAGCAGAGCGATCGCCTGTGCTCACTAAGGTTTTTCTGCGTGCTGCAATTTCGTTTTCATGCTTGCGTACTGCCTCTTCGTAAATTCTGGTTTTAAGCATCTTCATGGCTTGGTCGCGGTTCTTGTGTTGGGACCGCTCCGCCTGACATTCCACCACTGTTCCGGTAGGGATGTGGGTTAAGCGCACGGCACTTTCTGTCCGGTTCACGTGCTGGCCCCCTGCCCCGCTGGCGCGAAACACATCTAATTTTATATCAGCCGGATTGATGTACACTTCCACCTCATCTGCTTCGGGTAACACTGCCACCGTAACAGCGGAGGTATGCACTCGCCCCTTGGCTTCTGTTTCGGGGATACGTTGAACGCGATGAACGCCACTTTCAAACTTCAGCTTGCCATACACGTTGTCACCCTTCACCTCCAATACTACTTCTTTATATCCTCCTGCTGTTCCTTCATTGGCGGTTACAATGTTTACCGTCCATCCCAGCAGTTCACAATAGCGGGTGTACATGCGCGCCAAGTCTCCGGCAAATAGGCTGGCTTCATCGCCACCGGTACCTCCTCGTATTTCAATCAGTACATCACGCTCATCTTCGGGTTCTTTTGGTACAAGTAATTGCTTTAAGTCGTCTTCTATTGTTTCTTTCTGCGCATCTAATTCACTGAGTTCACTTTTGGCCATCTCCCGAAATTCTTCATCCTTCTCTGTCTCCAGTATGCGCTTATTGTTCTCTATGTTAGAAAGTACATTCTTATATTTTTCATACATTTCTACCAGGTCTTCTAACTCGCGGTACTCCTTGTTGAGTTGCGTAAAGCGTTTCATGTCCTGCATGGTAGCAGGGTCGCTCAGCGTTTTGCCAAGTTCAATAAATCGTCCTTTCAGGTTTTCTAACTGGGTAAACATTTCGGGTGCTTTTAAAAGCGGGTCAAAAATAAAAATATACGCCTCTGTGCCGCCTGTATTTTTAGAGGGGAAGAGGAGGTTAATACTGATAAAAATCAACTTTGTCTTTTCTCAGTATGCCCAAGCTCGATTTTTCGAGTACCGCATGTTGTAAACCCACGGTGTCGGGTAGGTTTATCTCTTTAAATTCAAAGGTGAGTGGATTATATGATTTGAGCTGATAGTTCTGCTCATACACAATTTGCTTTTGCACTACCTGGAATCTATCTAAGCCTTTCAGCGGAATAGTTTTGCTATAACTACCGAAAAAGTCGAATACTAAAATTCCAATTTGAGGATCATTTACATAAACCTGATTGTCCCGTTCAATAATAAAGTTGGGGTTAGGTACTTGTTCCAATACCACATTAAGCGGCTGGCTCTGCCGAAAAATTTTTCCGCCTTCGTCAATTTTCTTCAGTTTGAAATCTGTGTTGTCATAAAACCATAAATGCCCGTCAATAGAAGAAGCTACAGCAGTAACGCTTTGATAACCGAGATTGAAAAATTTATATGTAGTGATCGGAGACAAAAATTTATCGAAGGTGATGACGGTGAGAAAATCGGGGAAGAAGGCAAGTATCTTCATCGGATTGGTCACATCTATCATCCCTATTTTTCCGTAGCGGAACTCTTCATAGAGATACAGATACGTGCCATCAGGGCTAAACTTTAGAATTTTGTTATCAGAAACTGTATAGAAATTCCCGAAATTATCTACAGAAATGGAATTGGCTTTTACGGGATACGAGTTAAGCAGCCGGAAAGATGCTGCACTCACCAACAGCAACACGCCAAGAATAAGGCACAATGACAATATTCGTCTTTGCCCTATGAACTTTGAGGATAGGTTTTTATACAGCATTCCCGGCCTTTTGAAAATATTTTAACTCTAATTTATCTCCGTCAAAAACGGCATAGCTGTTATAATCTAACCAGTCGCCCGTGTTGATGTAGCGGCTTTTGTCGTTCAATGTGATGTCAAGTGGCAAATGCCGGTGACCGAAAATAAAATAATCATACTGTTGTTGTTGCAGTTTTCGCTTGCAATACTGAATCAGCCACTCCTCCTC
>CAZQYO010000053.1:3994-12162 GCA_964597415.1 uncultured Chitinophaga sp. | reverse complement strand
GATTTATGGTAAACCGGGAAGCTACCGCAGCTTCGAACAAAGCCAATTCAGCTGGAGCCAGTTAGGGAGTTACTTCAATTTTACTCCCGCTCTCCTTGGGCAAATGACCGTCATTCCGGTGGACGTAAACCAGCCCATTGCTGCGGGTGACACCTTCGCTTTTTATCTGACCACGGCTAATATTCCGGCTATCAATATGGCTTACAGCCCCGGTATCGGTATTCAGCAAGGCACTACTTATAAGAGTGATGGCGTAATAGACTTTGTGCAAGGCACGGTAAACAATTATCCATTCGGCTCGTTTGTAGGCCCGCGGGTATTAAACACTCGCATTTACTACTCTACCAAAGCCGGCTTACACTACCTGTGGAATACCGGAGATACCTCTGCTACCATCAACGTTCACCCACAGCAAACAAGCCTGTATTCTGTAGTGGTTTACGATACAAGCGGCTGCCAAAACCGGGATTCCGTTTTGGTGAAGATACAACCCGCCCCTCCCTTATATGCCGGCCCCGATACCACCGTTTGCAAAGGGGTGGACTACCTGATGCCCGCTACTTCGGCTGGCGGCTCTGTAACTTGGGAACCGGCCATAGGGCTTACCGATTACACCATTCTGAACCCTACCTTCAACGCGCAAGACTCGGTGCATTATATCCTTACCATCACCGACTCTATCGACTGCCGCAATGCCGACTCCGTGCTGTTACGGGTAAAAGGTCCCTACCTAAATGCCGGAGCAGATACGACCCTTTGCCCCGATGTAAGTTACCAGATACAAGTCCTTGCCGATTCGGGAAACATCCTTTGGAGTCCCGCTACAGGTTTGAGCAGCAGCACCTCCCCCACTCCACTTTTCAATGGCAGTGAAACGCAAGAATACTTAGTGTCACTGACCGATACCAGCGGCTGCATTGCCTACGACACCCTGCTCATTAGCATAGAACCTTGCGAAAGCTACATCAAAGTGCCGCAGGCTTTCACGCCCAACAATGACGGCAACAACGACCACTTTACCCTCTTTGCAGAAAACATCACCGATTACGAAATCAGAATTTACAACCGCTGGGGCGAATTGGTTTATAGCAGCCGCGATCTCAACGAACTCAACGATATGAGCAAAGGATGGGATGGCACATTTAAAGGCAAATTGCAGAACGTAGGCACCTTTGTGTACTACGTCACGGCAAAAGATAAGGCAGGGAAAAAGTTTGAAAAGAAAGGGAACCTGACCCTTATCCGGTAAAGCGCAAAGATTAACCTACACCCATCAGGGGCATATTTCAGCCCCTGATTCTTTTTGTGCCGCCATAGCCAGCGCACAAAAAAATTTTCCCGGAATTTTAAATACTTGGCGCCTTACTGCGCCCATCTTGGGCACATCACTCTCCCACGGGCGTTCGTGCTGTAGCGCTGTTTGAGGACAAGCCCTGGTTCTGCACTAATACGGAATGATTCTGCACCACTTAAAAACTTAAAAAAAGTGATTAACACGCTCAATAGCACTATTCCAAATCTCAATGCGCATGTTTTAATTTCAAACAGCCGTATTTTAGGTGCATTTTCAGCAGTTTAACCCGGTAAAAAAGCAGGTTTTGGGGGTAGAACAGACCATACCGCATAAAAAAAGCCCCTGCAAGGCAGAGGCTTTAAAAAGTTGATGCGAAAAAGTTACACTTTCTTCTTTCTGCTCATCAAGTCCACCATGATAGGGGAGGCAACGAAGATTGAAGAGTACGTTCCTATCAATAATCCGATGAGCAAAGCAAAGGAGAAACCGCGAATAGAAGTTCCGCCAAAGATGAAGAGGATAAGTGAAACGATGAACACCGTCATAACGGTCATAATGGTACGACTCAGAGTCTGGTTGATGGAATCGTTCACGTTCTGAATAAGCGGTCGGGTCGGATGCAGATTCAGGGTTTCGCGTATTCGGTCGAATACCACCACCGTATCGTTTACCGAATATCCGATGAGGGTGAGTACTGCCGCTACAATGTTCTGATCTATCTCTAAAGAGAACGGTAAGATGTGGCGGAACATAGAGAATACTCCCATCACAATAATAGGGTCATGCACCAATGCTACGATGGAGCCGGTTGCATATTCCCATTTGCGGAAACGGACAAAAATGTAGAGGAATACCCCTGAAATTCCAAAGAAGAATGCCCACAGGGCGCTTCTGCGAATATCGTCAGCAATAGAGGCTTCTATTTTAATAGAGCTTTTTACGTTCTTGCTGCGGAAGCCGTCAAAGGAAGGGGCTTCGGTATAGAACTGTTTCAGGCTTTCAAATAATTTTGCTTCTACAATGCTGTCTGTATTAGGAGCGTTTGCCTCTATCAGGTAAGCTGTAGTCACTGAAATCTGATTGTTGCTTCCGTACGTTTTTACCTGCGGAGCGCCATCCAGTGTAACGGTTAAAGCCTTCGACACTTCTTCCGTTTTCACATCCTTGTCAAATTGAATCACGTAACTTCTTCCGCCTTTAAAATCAACTCCGTAATCAAAGCCGTAAAAAATAATAGAGGCGATAGATAGTAATATCAGCACACTGGAGATAGCGTATGTGATTTTGCGCTTTCCCATAAAATCAATGTGGATGTGTGTAAATAAGTTCATGGTAAACTTATTGCCGAAGTTCATATTGAAATTGCGTTTAAAGGCCGAATCAAACACTACATGGGAAAACAATACGGCTGTAAACAGCGAAGTAATAATACCCCAGAACAACACTCGCCCGAAACCGGCAATGGGACCAAGACCAAACACCATCAACACAATAGCTACCACCATGGTAGTCAGGTTACCGTCAATAATCGCATTGTAGGAATGTTGATACCCTTCTTCTACAGCAAGACGAACGCCTTTACCTCTAACAATTTCTTCGCGTATCCTCTCGTTGATGATCACGTTCGCATCTACCGCCATAGCTAAAGTAAGCAGGATACCCGCCATAGCCGGGAGGGTAAAGGACGCGCCTATAGAAACGAGGATACTGATAAGCAGAAACATGTTGAGGAACATCGCGATATTGGCAATGATACCCGACCGGCTGTAATACATCACCATAAACAAGAACACCAACAGAAAGCCGATTCCCAAAGACATCAAACCGGCCCGGATAGATTCTTTTCCCAAAGAAGGGCCGATAATCTGCTCTTCGATAATCTTGGTTTGCGCTTCAAGTTTTCCGCTCTTCAGAATGTTGGCTAAGTCCACCGCTTCATCTAATTGATCAATGCCGGTAATTTGCGAGCGACCTCCCGAAATTTTCTGCTGCACCCGTGGCGCAGAGAATACACGGTTATCTAACACAATAGCAATACACTTTTTCACTACTTTACCATTCACCTGACCATTTACCGCAGCTTCGGTCATCTGCTCCCATTTGGCTGCTCCCATAGCGTTCATAGAAATGTCCACTTCGGGGGTTCCGAACTGATCAAAGGATTGGTATGCATCATTAATGACAGCTCCGGTCAAAGGGGCTTCGGTAGAAGCCGGGTTGCGCTTAATTGCGAATAGTCCGTAAACGTTTCCCGATTGACCGAGTGGATGAGCACCCCACAACAATTTCAAATCGCGGGGGAAAATGTTTTTGATTTCCTTGCGAGCCAATAAGCGATTCACCTTCACCGTATCTTTTCCAAAAGCACGGCCTACCATAGGTCCGTCACCGGTGCGCTGGCTTTGCCCTTCAGTAATGATGTTCGGATAAAGTACCTCCCACAGCGGGTTGGCATTGCCTTTTGAGGTATCTGTTTTAGCCGTTCCCGAATCAGCAGCGGCTGTAGTGGTATTATCTCCAAACAACTGATTGCCCAATGAAGTGGAATCTAAAGCGGCATGAGTAGTATCGGCAGTTTCGGCTTTTTCATTGGCTTGTAACTCGCGCAGTACAGTGTTGGCTTGGTCTAAGTAGTTGATTACTTCTTCCGTTTCGTAGGTATCCCAAAATTCGAGCTGGGCAGTTTGTTGCAGCAGTTTGCGAACACGGTTAGGGTCATCTACCCCCGGTAATTCAAGAATAATTCTCCCGGTGTTTTCTTGCAATGAAATGTTGGGAGAGGCAACTCCAAACTGGTCAATACGGGTTTTAAGAACCTGAAAGGTGTTATGAATGGCGGCATTAAAATCTTTCCGCAACACAGCTATTACTTCATCATTGGTAGAGTTAATGTTGATTTTTCCCTGATAGGCTTCAATGGGAGCGAAGATGGCAGCAATCTTTGCATTAGGGTTCAACTTTTCAAATTCCTGCTTGAACAGGGTCAGAAAATCGCCCTGCTGGGCAGTTTGGGCTTTCTTTGCATTTTCAATAGCCTGATTAAAGATTTCGCTTTTGCTGTTGTAGGCTAATTTGCGCATCACATCATCTTCTTCAATTTCCATTATAAGGCTCATTCCTCCTTTGAGGTCAAGCCCTAAACTAAGCGCGTGTTCGCGGCAAAATTTATAGGTGTAGAAATCGCGCAATGCCCATACATCCACAATAGGATTGTTAGAAACAGAATCGAGGTAGTTTCTGCGGATAGATTTATACACCTGCTCTACAGAGTCTTCCCAAGTAACAAGCGGTAACCCTTTGAGGTCGGCAGGAGGAGTGGTGTTGACCTGAGCGGAAGCTACTTTGTCGGCTCTTCCTTCCACTAATTTGGCCAAAAAGGTAAAGGATAACTGAATCAGACAAACAACGATAAGGATAAAGGTAAATGCTTTAATTACTCCTTTGAGATTCTGCATTTTAAACTATTTATTTCTTTAAAAAGGAACGCAAATATAGAAGAATAGGGAGAAAATGAAACAGCCTATTTTTTTAATGTTATGCGCATGGCTCCGGCTGTTTAACCCAAACCTTGCTTGGCGAGTATGTCGCGGAAGGGAAGGTATTCTCCTTTTCTCCTGTTCATTTCCTGTTTACTCGCTACTATTTCTCGTTTGTCGCCTTTGCTCCTGATTTCTCTCCTAACATTTACTCTGCTGTGCTTGCGCCAATAAGCTCCCATACTACAGCAATGGCAAATGAGGCAATGCCTATTTGCAAGAGTAGTTTACCGGAAGGCCAGTGCATGAGATAAAACAAAATGCCTATCAACAACACCGCCAATGTCAGATGCTTGGCATAATGCTGCATTACTTTCTTTCTGTTTTCGGTTTCTGGTCGTTGTGCCTTTATGAGTTGAAGAAAAGCGAGTGCACACAGGCCGACAATCAACAGGATATTAGCTCCCGGCCAGTGTAATAATTTGAATACAGAACCGGCTACTGCGGGAATTACAGCGATCAGTTCAGCGTTGCGAATGAGATTACTTTTCTCCATGAGGTTATTACTGTGGTTTCTTTAAAGCGTTTAAATGTTTCTGCGCCCTTTCAAAATCCTTATTTAAGTTCAGGCAGTTTTCATACAGCATAATTGCTTCTCTTGTTCTGCCGAGATCCTCTGCGCAAAGTCCTTTGCTAAAGTATGCCCCGGCATAAGTAGGGGAAATCTCGGTGGCCTTGCCATAATACTCATAAGCCTGCATCACAGAGTCCATCTGGTAATAGCAAAAGCCAATTCCCATGTAGGCTTCCACATTGCGATGGTTTACCTCTATTACTTTTTTGAAGGCCGCAATGGCTTTGTTTAGTGTTTCATTACTTTGTGCCATTTTGTTGGCATCGTACAACGCCACCCCTTGCTCCTTTAAAATATTTGCTTTGGCATAAAGCGCGTCCTCCGGTTTGTCGCTTACCCGAATTGCATTATCTAAGTATTTCTCAGCGGTTTTATCGTTTCGGCTTTTCAAAAGCAAACCAATTTGAACATACGCATCGTAAAACTTGGGGTTGAGTTCCGTAGCGGTTTGAAAGGAAGATATCGCCTTGTTCGTATCGCCCATCTCTTTGTAAATATTTCCTTTAAAAAAGTAGATGTCGGCATTCTGCATATCCTTGCCGATAGCTGCGTTGAGATAGGTCATGGCGATCTGATTATGTTCTCTGATAGTAGTGTCAATGTAGCTGAGTTCAGCGGCTTTTACATAAAAGGCTGTATTGGAGCTATCTGTTTCAATCGCTTTATCCATGAGGGCAATACCCCGCTGCGGTTCTCCGGCTTTCTTAAACAAATCAGCCGCGTAGATATAAAACTCCGGACGGAGAGAATCAATGGAAAGCGCTATAAACATATCGGTAGCGGCACTTTTGAAATCATTGTTGGCATCATACACCTGTGCGCGTTTGTAATACAGAAACGGATTCAGGGAGTCTCTCCTGATTTCTTCAGTCACTTTATCTACTTCGGGAATACGGAGCGTATCGTTGCTTACCTCGGTGCTTTGGCTGTTTCCCTTATTACATTGCTTGCAAGAGTTGAACAGCAGCAAGGCGGGAATAATGACTATAAATAGAAAAAGAATTTTGCGCATCGGGCAAATGTAAGAGTTAAAGAAAACAGTAGGTCAGACTTGGGCAAAATTTCCCTGCTTCAGAATTCGCCACTCTTTGGGGTAGTAGTTGTTGGCTCTGTTGTCCATCACTTTCAGCCAACCGATATTAAACTCTTTATAACGCGCGAGCACCCAGCCGCGATGAGCCGTTTCGGGCATGATGCTTTCACAGCGAAGAAAAGCAATGGCTTGCTCGGAGGTCAATTCTACCGAAGGCAAATCTTTTTTGATGTGCATACTCAGAGCCAACTCGTGCGAAGGGATAAAGTCTTTTCCTTTCATAATGCCTACAAAAATTCCCGCTTGCCGGATATATAATTGCGAACTCAGTGACTGAAAATCGTTGAACAGGTAATTAGGAATAGCAAACAACATTTCCTTCTTTTCAATAAACGTAAAGTCATCGGCTGATTTAAGAAAGTCACTACCTGCGGATAACAACCGGGTGTTATTGGTTTGCCGGTAAGGACTGTGTTGCAACATTTTTACGTTGTTGCTGATGTGTTCCGTGTAGGCGGTATCCTCTTTTTTAAGTAGGGAAACATAGAAGCCCTCGCCTTTAACTCGGTGGGGGAAAAACTGATAGCCGAAATCTGTTTTTACAATATTATCCTTCACTACCGGCAACGGAAAAGGAGATAGCGAAAACTCCCCCAACCAAGCCACAATGCGGTCGTTTTCGTTCGGCTCGTAGGTGCAAGTGCTATATATCAAAAAGCCTCCGGGTTTCAAACTGTAAAGGGCATAGCGGAGTATTTCCTTCTGGCGAATACTGCACATGGCTACATTTTTTTCGTCCCATTCGTCTATGGCAGCCTTATCTTTTCTAAAAAGTCCTTCGCCACTACAAGGAGCATCTACCAATATAATGTCGAAGTAGTTTTGTACAGCCGAAAAATTTTCGGGCTTGTCTTGGGTGACTATGCAATTGGCAGTTCCCCACTTTGAAATATTTTCTTGTAGCACTTTGTTTCGGTGAGAGATAACTTCGTTGCTCACTAATAGGCTGTCGTGGCTCATCAGCGAAAGCAGATGAGTAGATTTCCCTCCGGGTGCCGCACACATATCCAACACACGAACCGTTTTGTTTTCGGGATTAATTTGCTGCCAAATCTGCTCAATAAACATAGAACTGGCTTCCTGCACATAGTAAGTTCCGGCATGAAACGCAGGGTCAAAGGTAAAGGAAGGACGCTTGGGTAAATATCGTCCTCTATCGCACCAGCTTACTTTTTCTTCTTCCTGAAATTGTGCAGATGGTTTATATGGGTTCATGCGAAGGGAAACCGGTGGAGGAGAATCTAAACTTTCTACAAAGGAGGAGTACTCCTCTCCCAATGTTGTTTTCATTAATTGAGTAAACTCTTGCGGATATTTCTCTTCGGCCTTTATCATTTCACTATTCCTCTACGTTGGTTAATTCTTCTATCACAGGGGTTACTTTGTTGTGTGCAAATAAATAATTCAGCATTACACCGCCCAGCACTAATATTATTCCTGAGAGGGAAAGTAAGGTATAATGTTCATCAAAAACAAAGAAACCAAAAATGAGCGCGTAAATTACTCCTAAATAATTTAGAATGGTGGCATTGGCAATTGTTTCCATTTGCAAAGCACGGGTCAGATTCATTTGCCCCAGTTGAGTCATCAGCCCAATCATCAATAAATAGAACCAATCTATCCCCTGCGGCATTTGCCAGTTGAATATAGAAAACCCGAAGCCTGCCAGTG
>CAZQYO010000053.1:0-3984 GCA_964597415.1 uncultured Chitinophaga sp. | reverse complement strand
GCCGATTATTTGAAAATGCAGCACTACCACTACCGGATGTTCCTTCTCTTTCAGGCTTCGCACCATGTTGTAGGCAAAACCGGAAGCAATCGCTGAAAGGATACCTACCCCCAGTGCCCAAAGTGGAATGTGATGATCAAATCCCTTAATCAAAATAACTCCCGAGAAAGAAACGAGAAAGAAAATCCATTGCAGCGGTCGGATGTGTTCATTGAGCAGAAAGATAGCAATGATGGTAGTGAAAATGGGGGAGAGATATTGAATGGTGACCGCAGCACCTAAAGACATTTGCTGTAAAGTAATGAAGAAAGTATAGAGCGCAATCGTACCAAAAATACCGCGGGCGGCCAATCGCTTTCGGTTACTGCCTTTCCAGGGTATTTTATGGCGGGCGATAAAAGCCATACAAAGCAGCAGGGAAATAAAACAACGGAAGAACACTATTTCCATAGCCGGAAAATGACTTGCCTTTTTGATAAACACATTCATAATGGCAAAGAAGAAAGTGCTCAACAGCATGTAGCGGATGCCGATGGAAAGAGAAGAGGAAAAGCGATTTTTCAAAACTTGGGCGAAAGTAAGAATAGCAACTGTTTTGCCGGCACAAGCAATAAAGGGAATAGCGGAACTCACGCAGTGCCGATATTCTACTTTCATTAATCCATATATTCGCCCGTAAAATTTTGAGTATGCAAAAGCTGATAGAATGTGTGCCCAATTTCAGCGAAGGGCGCCACCCCGAAGTGATAAAGCAGATTACCGATGCCATTGAATCGGTAGAAGGAATAAAGTTGCTGAATGTGGATCCCGGCAAGGCCACTAACCGCACCGTAGTTACTTTTGTGGGAACTCCAGAGCGAGTAGTAGAAGCCGCTTTCTTGGCTATTAAAACAGCCGGAGAGTTAATTGACATGAGCAAGCATCGCGGAGAGCATCCGCGCATGGGAGCAACTGATGTATGTCCGCTTATTCCCATTGCCAATATCAGTATGGAAGAGACAGCTAACTATGCTAAAGCACTGGCGAAGCGGGTAGGCGAAGAGTTGAACTTGCCGGTGTATTTATATGAACAGGCACAGAGCAACCCCGCTCGAAAAAATCTTTCGCTTATCCGTGCCGGAGAATACGAAGGGTTCTTTCAAAAAATACAATTGAAGGAATGGATGCCCGATTTCGGGCCTGCCGTGTTCGATGCCAAACGCGGAGCTACCGTGATAGGAGCACGCGATTTCTTAGTCGCTTATAACGTGAATCTAAACACCACTTCTGTTCGCAGAGCCAATGCAGTCGCCTTTGATGTGCGCGAGCAAGGCCGTAAAGTAAAGAATGAAAAAGGCGAAGAAGTGATGCAGCCCGGCACTTGCAAATCGGTAAAAGCCATTGGTTGGTATATTGCAGAGTATGGCATTGCGCAAGTGAGTATGAACCTCACCAACATCAGCATTACGCCTGCTCACCTGGCCTTTGATGAATGTGTAAAGAGTGCTGCTCAACGCGGTATGCGGGTAACGGGCAGTGAGTTAATCGGTTTAATTCCTTTGAAAGCAATGCTCGATGCCGGAAAATATTTTCTGGAAAAACAAAGTCGTTCTACAGGAGTAAGTGAAGAAGAACTGATTCGCATAGCCATTAAAAGTATGGGCTTGGATGAATTAAGTCCCTTTCATCCGCGCGAGCGCATTATTGAATATCTGCTCGAAGAGAAAGCCGCATCCCCTTTGTTACAAATGACGCTGAAACAGTTTGCCAATGAAACGGCCAGCGAAAGTCCCGCTCCCGGAGGAGGCTCCATAGCCGCTTACATCGGGGCTTTAGGTATTTCGCTGGGCACGATGGTCGCTAACTTATCTTCCCATAAAAAAGGATGGGACCACCGTTGGAAAGAGTTCAGCGACCGCGCAGTAGAAGGGCAGCAACTGAAAGAACAGCTTTTGAAATTAGTGGATGAAGATACCCGCGCCTTCAACAAAATCATGGAGGCTTTTGGCTTACCTAAAGGAACCGATGCAGAGAAATCCGCTCGCACTGCCGCAATTCAGGAGGCGACTAAATATGCTATTGAAGTGCCTTTCAGGGTCATGGAGTTATCGCTGCAATCATTTGAAGTAATTCGGGAAATGGCCAAAACGGGCAATCCCAACTCTGTATCCGATGCCGGGGTAGGAGCACTTTGTGCGCGAAGTGCGGTGTATGGTGCTTATCTCAACATCCGGATAAATGCCGCTTCGTACAGTGACAAAACTTACACTGCCCGCCTGTTGATAAAGGCAAAGGAGCTTTTAGAGAAAGCCAAAGAGCAGGAACAAGAAATACTGTGCATGGTGGAGCAGAAGATGGATAAATGATCACTGCGTGCCATTCACATGAAATAAGCAACGGAAACAACAAACAAATCAGAACCTATTCCCTCACCTTTAAATCATTCCCTTATGCTATCTCTTATTGCAGAAATAATCCAACGTTTCGGCCCGCGAAAGGCCGGAAGTGAAGCCGAAAAAAATGCGCAGTTATTCATTGCCGATAAATGCCGCGAACTGACAGCCGATGTGCACTTTCTTCCCTTTGAGGAATATCTCGATGCCCGTTTCGGCAAGCTGAGATATTATGTAGTGCTTTACGTTGCTTCGCTCGCCTTCTTTTGGGTAAGTCCCGAAATTGCATTAGGCGTTTCTGCCGTCAATGTTTTTTTCTTAGTGTTTGACCTAATGATGTACCGCGATGTACTGACTAAATTTCCCGGCAAGAAACAAACTTCGAGCAATGTGGAAGCTACCTTAGAGCCGCAAGGAGAAGTGAAAAGCACCATTCTTGTGAGCGGGCACATGGATAGTACCCGCGAATACACCTGGTGGTATAAGTTGGGGGAATGGGGTATTAAGCTCACCATTTTGGCCGGTGTAATCATGGCTTTGCAATTTGTGTTCAATCTCATTACGGTGATCCATCCTTTCGCTTTTAGCCGGTATATCTGGGCAGTGTTTCTTTTGGTCAGTCCGGTTATGATGGTGTACTGGGGAATGCATGGGGAGGAAGCGGTGCCGGGGGCGCAGGATAACTTATCGGGAATAGCCATTGCATTTTACACCTTCAAAAATTTTAGTCACCCGGGCGAAAAGGGTAAATCTACCTTGAAACATACGCGGCTTCGTTTTGTGAGCTTCGGCAGCGAAGAGCGCGGACTTTGCGGTTCGCGGGCTTATGCGAGAAGCAATGCAGAAAAGCTAAAGGCCGAAAATGCTTGGGTAGTGAATATAGACAGTGTGCGCCTGACCAATGAAGTAGCCGTAGTAGAAAGGGAATGGATGAATGGCACTAAGCATCACCCGGCATTGATTAATGGGTTGAAGCAAAGTTTTCAGTCGCAGCATTTGCCGCTCAAATCTGTCGCTATTCCTATTGGCGGCACCGATGCCGTTTCCTTTGCGCGTCTCGGCTTGCCCTCCGTAACTCTGATTGGAATGAGTGCCAGCGAATACGATTTTACCTATCACACCCGCAATGATCTGATAGAGCACATAGAGCCTCAAAGTCTTGAAAATACCAAATTGGGGATTGAAGGTTTTATTCAGAAATGGGATAGCGAAGCCTAAAAAGCAGCTATGCAGATAAATCCCAAGAGGCTGTTAGAACCGGAAGGGTGAGAGGAAATGACTCAACAAACAAAAGTAAGAACCTTCGCCAACGGCAAGTGGCATAAGCAAAACCCTTCGCTTGGTTGACTGACACAGTTCGTTATACACTCCCGCGGGCTATCTTACGCAGTTTCCGATTGAGTACTGCAAGGCTGCAGGGTGTGGTCTGCGGCTTACAATTGAGTACTGCAAGGCTGCAGGGTGTCGTCTGCGGCTTACAATTGAGTACTGCAAGGCTGTAGGGTGTCATCTGCAGCTTACAATTGAGTACTGCAAGGCTGCAGGGTATCATTTGCGGCTTACAATTGAGTACTGCAAGGCTGCAGGGTATCATTTGCGGCTTACAATTGAG
>CAZQYO010000052.1:11133-12278 GCA_964597415.1 uncultured Chitinophaga sp. | reverse complement strand
CTTTTTCAGCCGGAATTTCATATAATATTCAGGCTTACCTCACTGATGTAAACGGCTTGGGGCCGGATAGCACAAATTTCAACGATACAGCTACTGTAAGCGGATTGCAAACCGGCCTATCCGGCAGCTACACTATTGACAGTGCTGTAGCTACTTCGGGTACCAATTTTCAAAGCTTTGGAGACTTGGTGGCAGCCCTCAATACTTTTGGCGTTTGCGGACCTACAATAGTTAATGTAGTACCCGGTTCAGGACCTTATGATGAACAGATTACCCTCCCGGAAATAAGCAGCATGTCGGATGTAAATACGGTAACTATTAACGGGCATGGGGAAACGCTACAGTATAGTTCGACAACTTCCAGTAACAGGGCTACCTTACTGTTGAATGGAGCAGATCATTTTATCATTGATAGCTTGCATATTATCGCCAACGGAACGTACGGCTTTGGCGTGCAACTGACTAACGGAGCCGATTCAAATACTATCAGTAATTGTGTGGTGGATATTAATATTACCTCTACTTCTACTAACTATGCCGGAATTGTGGTGAGCAGTTCGCTCACTTCAGCAACAGGAACGGGGAATACCGACTGTGACGGCAACACCATCACCGGCAATGTGATCAACGGAGGCTATTACGGAATAACGCTGGTGGCAAATAGTTCCACCTACATGATTTTTGGAAACCGTGTAACCAATAATCATGTGAACGATGTCTATTATTATGGCATCTACCTAAACGGGAATAATGGAACACTGGTAGAAGGAAATAATATCAGCCGTCCGTCAAGAACCAATCCATCTACCTTCTATGGTATTTATCTTACTTCTGTCAGTTACAGTATTACTGTTTCCAAAAACCTGATTCATAATTCCTTTGATGGCAACCCGGCCAGTACCAGTGCTTCTTATGGAATAGATTTAGCCAATTGCGATGCCATAGCCGGAAAGGAAAATCTAATAGTGAATAATGTAATTTATAATTTCAACAATGCCGGTACGCAGAACGGGATTTTGATTGGTGGTTCCGATTACGCAAAATTTTATCACAACACCATTTCATTAGATGACCAAAACGCTACCTGCACTACCTGTGCTACCCGCGGCTATTACCTGCAAACAGCATCTGTTACCGGGCAGGAG
>CAZQYO010000052.1:0-11123 GCA_964597415.1 uncultured Chitinophaga sp. | reverse complement strand
GAGTTTATAGATAACAATATTTCCATTACACGAACCGGAGGAGGAGATGCACAGGGGATGTATTACGCGGTTACCGGCTCTTCCTTTATCTCTGATTACAACAATATTTATGTCGCTGGCGGAGGCTTGGTAAACGATATCGGCTATTATAACGGAGCCGCCCAGACTACTCTTGCCGACTGGCAAACAGCCACCGGACAAGATTCAAATTCTTTAGCGGTAAATCCACTTTTCACTAATCCGACTCTCGGAAACTTTACTCCCTCTAATCCTGCCTTGAACGATAGTGGAACCTATGTGGGCATTGCAGACGACATCAACGGAACTCCGAGAAGTCTTACTACTCCTGATATAGGGGCGTACGAGTTTGATATAAATGGAAAAGATGCAGGGGTAACGGTGATCACCACAGCAGCTTGTGCCGGCCCTGATTCAATTAGGGTAACGGTGCAAAATTTTGGCACGGACACACTTCATACGGTATTCGTCTATTGCCTCCTGAACGGAACCCCTACCCCAAACAGTGGAAGCCTGTTCACCCTAAACCTTGCCTCAGGAGCTTCGACAGTAGTGAATATGGGAAGCGTAACCTATGCAAGTGGGACCTCGTATAGTGCCACCGCATTTACATCAACGCCCAATGGGTTACCGGATGGGAACAATGCGAACGACACGATAACGATTCCGGTGAACCTGATGCTTTCCGGCACCTATACCATCAACTCGGCAGTAGTCACCGGAGGTAGTAATTATCAGAGCTTCACTGAGGTAGCTAATGATTTGAATACATTCGGTATTTGCGGTCCGGTGATATTTAACGTGGTGCCCGGTTCTGGCCCATACATGAATCAACAACTTGAAATAAATGATGTAACCGGAACCTCTGCCACCAATACGATTACCTTCAATGGAAACGGAGAATGGCTGTCCTTTGCATCCTCCTCTACCTCTGACAGAGCGGGTATTCGTTTAAATGGAACCGATTATGTTACTATTGACAGTTTCGTGATAGAGGCTACGGGTACCTATGGTTTCGGAATACAATTAGTAGGTGCTGCCGATAACAACATCATAAGAAATAATACCGTTTACACGGATACTTCTGCGACCGTCTCAAATTATGCAGGGATTGTGGTCTCTAACTCCACTTCCTCTGCTACTACTTCGGGAGCCACTGCTACTAACAACCTAATCGAAAACAACATCATCCGAGGAGGGTATTACGGCATTACCTTGGTTGGCGTTTCTTCTACTAACCAAACGCCTAATAACAAGATCATACGCAATTCTGTTTCGATGTATCACTACTACGGCATCTATAGTTATTATCAGGACTCTGTAACCATTGAAGCAAATCGGGTGGAACAACGCGATACCGGCAGTTCTACCTGTTACGGTATTTATGCCTATTACAATGACTATTTCAGGATTTCAAAAAATACTATTCTCACCAAAGGATCTACTACCAACTATGGTATTTATCCCTACTACTGCGATGCTTCTCTTGCACTGCCGAATGAAGTATCCAATAATTTTGTGAGTTGTTTGGCTGGTACCGGAAGTGCTTATGGCATCTACCCTTACAATAACTCTTACACCAACATTTATCACAATTCAGTGAACATGATTGGAGGCGGAACAACTACGGGACGGGCATTATACTTGAATAGCTCCAGCTCCGGAGCTTATGGTTTTATTAATGTGAAGAACAATATCGGGGTAAATACCGGAGGCGGATATGCTGTAGAAATAAGCAGTGGCGCAGTAACACTCGGATACATTACCTCTATGGACAATAATGACTGGCATGTATCAGGTGCTGTGTTGGCGCGATATAATAATAGTGATTATACCGATTTGGCTTCTTGGAAAGCAGCCACTTTGCTGGACTCGAATTCCATTAACATGAATCCTTTATTTGTGTCGGCCACCGACCTTCATGCCTCGCTCAATTTCTTGAACGACAGAGGTGCTTTGGGAACCGGAATAAATGACGATATAGATGGAGATATCCGTTGCCCGAACATCGGATGTGCCGGAAACACCTTACGTCCCGATATTGGAGCCGATGAATTTTTCGGCACTCCAATTTCAGTAGATATGGGGATTCAGAGTCTGGCTGCCCCTGTTCAAACTTCTTGCTATTCCAATGCCGAGCCGGTTGCGGTGTCAGTTAAAAACTACAACTCGCAGAGCATTGATTTTTCATCCAATCCGATTACTGTTTCTGTCAGTGTAGCAGGCCCTAACCCAATGACCTTTACACCGGTAGTTATCGGTAACGACACCTTAGGTGCTGATTCTTCATTAGTGGTAAATATTTCCAACAGCTACGATATGTCACAACCGGGAGATTATGTATTTACTATCACTGTGCATGAACCTACGGATGGAAATCCCCTCAATGATTCTACGCTCGCCAGCATCCATTTCTCGGTGGGGGCTATTACCAACACTTTTGCGCAGATATGTTCCGGCTCTTCCTTTGAACTCAAGATGGATAGCATCACCGGACCGATTCAATGGCAATCGTATGATAGTGTAAATAGTGTTTGGGTGAACGAAACCGGAGTCGGCTTTGATTCGATAGCTTACAGCGTTTCGCCAACTGTCACCACTATCTACCGCGCTTTGGTCTGCGGTATTTTTGCTTCGGCATCAGACACACTTGAACCTGTTTATTCTACTCCTCCCACTACCACTAATGATACTATCTGCGGACCGGGAATGGCACTGCTCACTGCTACAGGAACAGGAACCGGTGCTTGGTACGATGCTATTACAGGCGGAAATTTAGTAGCTACGGGCGATACCTTGAATGTGTCGGTAGTGGGCGATACTACCTTCTATGCAGAAAAGGGCATCACCCTTACGGGAGGTTCCGGCTTGCTTAAAATAACGGAAATAGATGTGGATGCACCGGATGGAATTGAAATTCAAAACCTATCCTCTCAACCTATCAATACTACCGGTTGGGTGGTTGCTATATCCAATAGTTACTCTGACATTAATCTGGTCAATAGCCTATTATGGAACTTGCCAAGTACTATTGCTCCCGGCCAAATATTATTTAAAACAGATGCCTCCGGAAATAATTACTGGGGCAACAATATTTTATGGAACCCCGGGAATGAAGGCTGGGCAATTATATTAGATAACAACGGCAAAGTAGTGGATTTTGTGGTTTGGGATTGGACGCAAGCTGCCTTGTCCGGCTTTAACCCCACCATCAACGGGTTTAGCGTTACCATAGGCTCACAATGGACAGGTACTCCGCTGAGCACTACCGGTATTTCTGCGGCACAGTCTCTAAATCGCCAGGGCAGTTCTGACAATAATGTTGCGACCGATTTTAGCTGGCAAATAGAAAATATCGGAACACAAAACGCTGGTCTGAATACCCTTTTCCAAGGAGGCTCTTGTAGCAGTTCACGTGTACCGGCCTATGTTACCGTATTGCCCACACCACAGGTAGATTTAGGCGCAGATACGACCCAATGCGAAGGAACCATTCTGCTGGATGCCCAAAACCCGGGAGACACTTACGTGTGGAGTACGGGAGCCACTTCACAAACAATTATTGCCGATACCGTAGGGACATACTCGGTGACTGCCACTGCGCCTAACGGCTGCACCGATGCCGATGCCATTCACGTAAACATAGTGGCGTATCCTACCGTCAATTTGGGGAACGACACAACCCAATGTGGGGGCATAGTCATTCTTTCCACCTCCAATGCTTCCAATACTTTTCATTGGAATAATGGAAGTTCGCTGCCCTTTCTCAGTGTAGTAGCTTCAGGTACTTACAGCGTTACGGTTACTACCCCCGAAGGATGTGAGCGATCTGATTCCGTGAACATCGTTATCAATCCACCGGTTACCGTAGTGTTGCGTGACGACACAACTGTATGCGGAGGGAGTGTACTATTAGATGCCGCCAACGCTGGCGATAGCTACACTTGGAGTACGGGCGAAAACACGCAGACAATTTCGGCTGCACAAACAGGAACTTACAGTGTCATTGTTACTTCATCTCAAAACTGTACGGCTACCGATTCAGTGAACATTGTTATCAATCCTATCCCGATGATTAATTTGGGCAACGACACCTCCCTATGTGGCGGACCCAAAACTTTAGATGCCGGGAATCCGGGAAGCACCTATCTGTGGAACACGACAGAAACAAGCCAAACAATAATAGCAGACACATCGGGAACTTATTCTGTTAGGGTGACTAATTCGCAGGGCTGCGAATCATCTGATACGGTCGCCCTCATCTTTCACTCCAGCCCCTCAGTAACATTTAACGTGGCAGACACTATCTGTAACAATGCTTCCCCAATTTCGCTCGTGGGGCAGCCAGCCGGTGGTGTATTTTCGGGCAATGGAGTTTCCGGTAATAATTTTAATCCTTCCGGTTTGGGAGCAGGCTTTCAGAACATTACCTATTCCTTCACCGATGGAAATGGATGTATAGCCAATGCCACTGACAGTATCCAAATAGTTATTTGCACGGGAATCTCAGAGACTTCGGATAATTTACCGGTAGCCATTTATCCCAATCCAAGTTCGGGTAAAGTATATGTTGATTTGACAGCATTAAGCGGGAAGCAGGTTAACTTGAAGGTGTACTCTCCCGATGGGAAGTTGATTATGCACTCCTTCTTTGAAGCAGATAATAACATCCGATCAATCAATTTGAGCAACCAAGCACAAGGGCTTTACGTGATTAAGATCGTATCAAACAATCTGGTGCTGACTAAGCGAATAGTTGTTCAGTAACAAAAACGATGCGCATAAGAGGCTGTCCCAAAAGGGCAGCCTCTTTTTTATTGGTGCTCTTGTTAATCGTGCCAGAAGAGAAAACAGATTTCGCACCTACCACCCACGCCTTACATTTTTGCATAAACCTCCGTAGCAGATTTAATCCCCTTACCGCAACTTTATGGTGGGGATTAATGGGGTAACACTAAAAAACAAAAATTTAAATATTTGGCGCCTTACTTCTCCCACCTCGGGCATATCACTCTCCCACGGGCGTGTGTGCTGTAGCGCTATTTGCAGACAATATCTTTTCTCACTGTCGCGAGCGTCCGTTCGTGTCCATTCTATTAATAATGCAATCCATCTAATACAATCCCCTCCTTTTTATTGGTTTTATTAACGAATACATTCACTCCTCTGTTTAATTTTACCCCATAAGGACGAAGTTTTTAATTTCGAAAATGCGAATGGGAATGAGAAAATTGAAAAATTGGAAAGTGATATTCTTTTTATGGCTGGTGTTATTATCCGGTATGCCGAGTTCTGCCCAGCACCCCCACCAGCCCGATGCAGAAGGAAGTTTGGTAAAATGGATGACACTTCAAGAAGCGATGGAAAAGGTGAAAACACAACCGAAACCCATCCTCATGGATTTTTATACCGATTGGTGCGGCTGGTGTAAAAAAATGATGATGACCACTTATGCAAACCCGGGACTGGCACAATACATCAACACCAATTTCTACCCCGTAAAATTTAATGCGGAAACAAAAGATACCATTGAGTACCTCGGTGAAAAATACGGCCCTTTGGGAGTAGGGCAGCGCACTACCAATGCGCTGGCCGTAAAGTTATTGCAGAACAAACTGATGTACCCGACTACTTTATTCTTAAATAGCTACGACAAAACCAAAAATGAATTTGGTTTCAGCATGTTGGCAAGCGGATATTTAGATCAAGCTAAACTCGAACCTATTTTGATTTTCAGTTTAGAAAATGTATTTCGCAATTCAAGCTATGACGACTTTAAGTTAGAATTTGACCGTGCTTTTTATGATACTTCTACCGAATCAAACATGAAATTGGTCAAATGGAAGAAGCCGGCAGAGGAACTGAGCAAGCCGGGTGTTTCAAAAAAGAAAACGCTGGTATTTATCCATACCGAGTGGTGTAATTCCTGCAAGGTGATGTACCGAACTTCATTCGTTGATACCCTAACCAAAAAGTTGTTGCAAGACAACTTTGAGTTGGTAGATTTTAATCCCGAAATAACAGATACCATCGTTTTCAAAGGGCAAACTTTTATCAATCCTCGCAGTTCTCAAATGCCCTTTCATCAACTTGCTTTGGCTTTAACCAAGAACAACTTTGTGTTGCCCACCTTAATTATCATGGACGAAAGCAAAAATATACTGGATGCCATTCCTTTCTATTTGAACCCTCACATACTGAGTGATATCGCCACCTACTACGGAAATGATATCTTCAAAACAAAGCCTTGGAATGAATTTATAAAAGAGCGAAACAAGGATAAATCGAACTGAACGTGTTTTTATAAATGGTACCCTCATATTCTCCAATCATTCTTTATGTTTGACGCATGAAATTTTTCTCCACTCTGGCTATCGCGTTCATGCTGTTGTGTAATTTGGCTTCGCACAGCCAAACCAATTCGGAACCCAAAACATATACACATCGCGATTCACTGAATCTCGCAAAATTGAATTCGAGTGCCAACCTGATGATTGCCGGTGGAGTGGGCTTGTGCGGAGCAGGAGGGTATCTTTTATATCAGGGGATAGCAGTTTACCGTACCCGAGATAACAGCGGTAAGCAATCGGCACAATCACAAAACGAACAAAACAAGAAGCAAGGGATCATCTACTTGGCGGCTGCCGGTGTAGGCATGGCTGCCGGTATAGTGCTTACTGCTTTTGGGGCGCGCAATAAAGTTGAGTTTAAGCGAAGAAAAAAGGAAATGGCGATGGACATCGGCATATTGCAAAGTGGTCAATTAGGAGTAGCAATGATTTTTTAAACCTTAACTCTTAATTTGGGTTTCTAAATTTAGTGGTTTTATTACTTTTGGCACGCCTCAGGGCAAACCTGCTTTTCATGCAGGGATATTTTTTCAAAAATCTCACAACACTTATTTTATGTCTGAAACAGTCACCTTGAACTTAGATGGAAAGCCTTATGAATTTCCGATTATTACCGGAACTGAAAACGAAAAGGGAATTGACATCGGCAAACTGAGATCGCAAACCGGCTATGTTACTTTTGATGAAGGATATAAAAACACGGGAGCTACTGCCAGCAGTATTACTTTTTTGAATGGCGAAAAAGGAATTCTCCGCTATCGGGGATATGCCATCGAGGATTTGGCAGAAAAATCTTCGTTCATAGAAGTGGTGTATCTGTTATTATATGGAGAACTACCAACAGCGGAACAACTCAAAGCTTTTGAAAACCAACTGACCCAGCATACACTAGTGCATGAAGATTTGGTAAAAGTATTTGAAGTATTTCCTACAGGCTCTCACCCAATGGGCCAACTGATGACTCAACTTTCGGCTCTTTCTTCGTTCTACCCTGAATCACTGAACCCTAAGAAAAGCCCCGACCAGTTAAACCTCACAATTATACGTTTGCTGGCCAAGATGCCCACCATCTGTGCCATGATACAGAAGAAAGGGAAAGGGCATCCGGTACTTTATCCGCAAAACCGATTCGACTACGTTTCTAATTTCCTGTACATGACTTTTGGAAATGTAACAGAAGAATACTCTCCCGATCCGGTGATTGTGGATGCAATGAACAAACTTCTAATTCTTCATGCCGACCATGAGCAGAACTGTTCTACTTCTACCGTTCGTATTGTTGGCTCCTCTCATGCTAACTTGTATGCCTCTATCGCAGCCGGGGTAGCCGCATTGTGGGGGCCGCGTCACGGAGGAGCCAATCAGGAAGTATTGGAAATGCTGGAACACATCCGCGATATTGACAAAGGAGACGTAAAGAAGGTGGTGGCAGAAGCAAAAGACAAAAAGCGTTTGCTGTTTGGCTTTGGTCATCGCGTTTACAAAAACTTTGACCCTCGTGCTAAGATTCTGAAAGTAGCCTGCGATAATGTATTAGCGAAATTAGGAGTTAACGACCCTCTCCTCGCTATTGCTAAGGAATTAGAAGAAGCCGCTTTACAAGACCCTTATTTTATAGAGCGGAAATTATATCCCAACGTAGATTTCTACTCCGGACTTATATACAAAGCGATGGGTTTCCCTACTCCGATGTTCACCGTGTTGTTTGCTTTGGGCAGATTACCGGGATGGGTATCACAGTGGAAAGAATTGCGAGGCAAGAACGAAGATATTGGCCGTCCGCGCCAAATATATACAGGTCCAACGCTGCGTCCTTTCGTAGCTATCAAAGACAGAAAATAATTCTACTCAAATATTTCAAGCCGCGCCACAGCGCGGCTTTTTTGTTTCTGTATATTTCGCGCAAATTGTTTCTGATGAAGAATTTGTTTTTCACTCTCGCCATCACTTTATGCTTTGCGGTTTCATCTGCACAGAATAATGTGGGTATTGGCACGGCTGCTCCTGACCAAAGCGCCTTACTCGAATTGCAATCCACTGACCGCGGCTTCTTGGTGCCGCGTCTCAACGCAGTTCAGCGGATAGCAATTGCTAATCCGGCAGAAGCACTATTAGTATTTGATACAGATTCAGGCTGTTTCTTTTATTATGCTACGCAGTGGATTTCGTTGTGCAAGCTATCGGGACCGCAAGGCAATACCGGGGCTACCGGAGCGCAAGGGATACAAGGAATACAAGGCATCACGGGAGCTAAAGGGGATACCGGCCCTACAGGCCCTTCGGGTGCAGACGGAGCTATAGGTCCACAAGGTATCACGGGACCAACCGGTGCCCAAGGAATACAGGGCGTAACCGGAGCAGTGGGACCAACAGGAGCGCAGGGGATACAAGGAGCTATTGGCCCGCAAGGAATTCAAGGGGTGACCGGTTCTACCGGGGCGCAGGGAATACAAGGAGTGCCCGGAGCAACCGGAACGAATGGAGCAACCGGCCCCACCGGCCCATTGGGAGCAGCCGGAGGCGATTTGAGTGGCACCTATCCGAACCCTACAGTGGTAGCCTTGCAATCACATGCAGTCAGTAATACGGCTCCGGTGTTGAATGATATTTTGTATTGGAACGGGACGGCTTGGACTCCCAATAACGGAAACCCTTTGTTTTGGAAAGTGAATGGAAACTCCGGCACTAATCCACCTGCAAATTTTATCGGTACAACTGATGCAAAAGACTGGTTATAAAAACAAACAATGCGGAACGTATGCGGGTAAATGCTTCGGGCAACGTACGCATCGGCACTACTAATTACCCCACTCAATGTGGAGGCACTACCACGGCTACAGAGGATTCTCGTGTGAGATTATCTACCTCCGGGGGCTTTGCTTCTTTTGGTAGTTATAACAATGACCCTCTCAATGTAGCAGCACCACCGGTCACCACTTGGATGTCGGGCGTGGGAGCTTTAGTAATAGGGATGAACCGCACTGCGGGTACCAGTAATGTAGATCTTTGGAACAGCACAGATGCCAACAGTGGTACGGCTGCCATGGGAATCACCGACCGGGGGTTTAATTTTCGCAACTTTCAATATGTGAGTGGGGCTTGTACCGAAAATTTGTTAGCCACCCTTAACGGTAGCGGCACACTTACTTTGAGCAATTACGGAGGTGGGGGCGGACGGGTGAATGCTTACGCTTTTAATAATATTTCGGATGCGCGGATTAAGCAACTAGTGCAGCCACTTGCTGCGAATACTATTTCGAAAGTGATGCAACTGAACCCGGTTACCTATCATTTCTCTGAAATCAACTATGCTCCCAATTCATTTCTCACCATTGATAAAAAAATGTACGACAAACCCGAAATAGGCTTTTTGGCGCAGGAAGTTTACCCGATAATTCCCGAGGCAGTGCATAAGCCCAATGACGAATCAAAAGAATTATGGAGCATTGATTACAGTAAGCTGACCGTGGTGCTTACAAAGGCAATACAAGAACAACAACAACAAATTCAACTGCAACAAAAAGAAATTGAACTGTTGAAAAAAGCAGTAGGGTTAAAAAATGTAGAATAGAAAAATAAAGCAAACCTCCTTTTCTTTTACATTCGCTATCCTAAACACGCTTGGAGCTATGAAAAAGCAGATACTCTCTTTTTTTCTCCCCTTTTTATTCTTTTCTGCCGGCTATTTGCAGGCGCAGAACAATGTTGGTATAGGCATTGCCAATCCCGACCCCAATGCCATTTTGCATATCGAATCAAACAGTAAGGGCGTACTGATACCTCGCTTAGATGCGGCTGAACGCGCTTCGCTGGGTGGGGCACTCAATACTACTAACCAGGGATTATTGGTGTTTGGCCCCGACACTAATCAGTTTTGGTATTGGGATGGTACGCAGTGGATTCCCTTTCCCGTACCACCCATCCCAGGCCCTACCGGTCCCACAGGGCCACAAGGTTTACAAGGTATAGTTGGTCCCACGGGAGCACAAGGACCCACCGGACTTACAGGCGACACCGGCCCCATAGGTCCACAAGGTATTCAGGGCAATACCGGCAGCACCGGACCTACCGGCAATGGCAGCGATAACACGGCTCATGCTTTTAATCCCGATGGCTCGGTATTGATTACCGATGCCAGCGGAACGCTTACTACGACTGCGCAAGCATGGCTTGTAGGAGGGAATACAAACCCGGCTTCCAACAATTTAGGACAAACCGGTAATGCTCCTCTGGTATTTGTAACCAACAATACCGACCGTATGAGTGTGCAGGCCAATGGAGATATTTTTGTGGCCGGTTCAAAGCCCATTAAGATTATCCGGTATAATTGTAACGGCTGCGATAACCCCAACCGAAATACGGGAGTGAATACCACTGATTGGGTAGCGGTGGTGGCGGGTTTCTATCCTACCAATCAAGATGGCAGCAGCACTGAAAGTACCCGCGCCCGAGTGTATGCCAACGGTGGAACTTGGTGGTTTAAGGGGGATTTAGAATCTCCAAGTGATGAAGATTGGAATGTAGATATTATGTTCATCAAAAAGCAATTGGTAGATGATCAGCGACCGGCCACTTCTAATGGTGGAGGTACTGGATTTTAATCCCAAATTATTCAAATAAGAGGGATCCTGTCGTTAATTCCCAAATCTAACTATATACACATCAACTTTAACTACCCTTCGGCAATACCCCTGTGGGTATCAAATATTTTCGACCTCTAAGGACTGTTTTTTCGTAGCAATTAAGTAGGCATAG
>CAZQYO010000051.1:10335-12379 GCA_964597415.1 uncultured Chitinophaga sp. | reverse complement strand
GGCCGGCACATATTATGTAAAAGCTGCCTTAAACTCTTCGGATGCACAATACGCCAATTACCTGCCAACATACATTGGAGACGAACTTCTTTGGGCAAATGCCACTCCTGTAAGTATTTCCAACAGCAACCTTAGTAATCAGGATATCCATTTAATTGCCGGCATCAATCAGGGTGGTCCCGGATTTATTGGTGGATGGGTAACATTAGGTGCAGGTCTCATTGTAGATGGTAATAATGAAGAGCGTGGCATTGGAGACCCTCTACCAAATGTTCAGATTAATCTTCTAACTGATAATGATGTGCCTGTAGCTTACACTTACACGGATGTTAATGGCCGATACACCTTCGGTAACTTGGCACTGGGTACATATAAGGTATATGCTGAAGAGATTAACAAAGTGCCTTATCCAACAAATGTCACTCTAACAGCCAATAATCCTTCACAGGATAATGTAAATGTGAGTATTAATAGCAATAGTACTACTACCGGAATAGACGATCTACGGGATATTTATGTGGAAAGAGTGTTTCCAAATCCGGTAAGTAATAAAACCACATTAACGCTTTCGCTAAAACAAAATTCAAACGTGAAAATGATGCTCTCAGATGTCAATGGAAAGTTGCTTCAACTGGATAACCTAAATCTTCATAAAGGATTGAATAAGATAACGGTTGACTTGACAAATGAATCTACCGGTATGTATCATCTGAGTTTACTGAATAACCATACTAAGCGAATAATCAGCTTGATAAAAGTGAAGTAATAAATTACATTGTAAACACTAAAGGTTTGTCCTGTTCAGGCAAACCTTTTTATTTGTACGTATATCTGTTTTTGTAAGGCTCGCGTTACTTAACTAAATACTTCTATGAAAAAACCACTCGTAGTTATTATCTTCCTGTCATTTTTCATTTTGACAAAGGCTCAAGAAAACATTCTTTTACACGGCTACGTGTACGATAAAGATGCCAATAATGCACCGCTACCTATGGCTGCGGTACAAATCAAAAATTCGCAATTGGGTGGATTAACGGATGACAACGGATACTTTGAAATACCGATTCCGAAAGTTAATCTGAAAGATTCCATGAGAGTAAGTTACGTGGGCTACGCCACCGAAATGCTTTCCATTGTAAATTATACGCAGAGCGATACATTGCGAGTGTATATTTCCTCCTCTGCCGAAACCAAGGAGGAAGTAGTAGTGGTAGCAATGAATGCCCGTGGAGTATTATTGAAGGCTATTGCCAACATGAGGCAGAATTTTTTCAGTGATTCATTGATCTCGAAAGGTTTCTATCGCCAATCCCACAAAGAAAATGGAAAGTATGTTCGATTGATTGAGGCCGATGTGAGCGTAGCCTTCAACTGCAAAAATATTTACCGCTATTCGTTTCATGAATTAGTGCAAATAAATAAAGAGCGCAGAAGTGAAAATTTTGAAACTAATGGAGACATGCACGGTGACCATTTAGTTGATTTGCTGAAAGAAAATCCATACAGCTACAACAAGAATAATTTTCTTGACCCCAAAAAACTGGATTTCTATTCTCCGAAATTTGAGAAAGAAGACAGTAACCAGTACATCCTTAAGCTACAGTACAAAGAAAGTAGCAGTAAAAAACTGGAACAGGCGAAAGTGTGGGTAGAAAAAGAGACCTACGCCATCACCCGTATTGAAATTGAGAAATTTCCGAATCCTTACTATGTGCGAACTCGGTATGAAAATGTCAGCCGCTGGAAATTAGTGAATGAAAAAGATGTGATTGAAACCCAAAAGATGAATGGTAAATATGTGGTTAGTTCCATTGATCGCGTTTATAACCACCATGTGTTGAATTTGCAGACAGGTAATGTTGATTTTGTAGTGGAAGAAGCATTTGATCTCCATTTTTACAATTTTGAAACCAAAGGAGTGGGCGCAACTATACAGACAGGAAGGTTTGAATCTATGACCAACCTGTACTCTTTAAGCTATCAGTATGACAGTGATTTTTGGAATAACTATGGTATGCTTGAGGAATACCCTTTACCTCCTCAG
>CAZQYO010000051.1:0-10325 GCA_964597415.1 uncultured Chitinophaga sp. | reverse complement strand
GGGCAGGTAATTCAGCGAAAGAAGCGGGCAATTTCTTGTTGAAGCCTATCTATGGGGAATTTTTCGAGAGGGTGAGAAACCCCTTCGTAATTTTTATACGTGGAGTGTTTCAGTAAATGATGTACATAGTTGACTTCATCAGCAGTCACCATATTATCTTTATCTCCTCGACCCAGTAATACCATATTCTCTATTTTCAGAAAATCCTGATCAGACAGGTGAGTATGAGCAAGGTCTTTCATCAGCAGTACGGTTTTAGCCATCACGCCTCTCCACTCCTGCTCCCCATGCCTTTCCGCTAATGATTGTGCAAGTGCGGGTACTTTTTCTAACATTGCCTCAGGGCTGAGGAGATTTATTTCCTTCTCTGCCTCCTCTTCGCTCCAATTCAGTTTGGTTCCCAACGCAAAGATTTTGCCAACGCGATTGGGATAAAAACGCGCCAGCCATAGTGCCACATAGCCTCCCATGCTATAACCGAAAATATCAATAGTCTGAATGTAGTTTTCATTCATCCAATCGAGCACTTCGTGGGCGAAATTCTGAATAGTAAAAGCATGATGATGCGAAACTCTACTTCCATGCCCTGAAAAATCAAGTGTATGCACTTTAAATTCTCCGGTCAAAGCAATTTCCAAATCGGCAAATTGTTCCTTAGAGCCTAAAGCTCCGTGCAATAGCAAAAGTTCACTCTTCATCAGATTTCAAATATATTTAGTCCACTGTAAACTAATAGTCTTTACCGTTTGAGTTAGTTCGTTAGCAAAGCCGTACAAAGATTACTTAACTTAGACCCCCCTATTCAGGGTGAATGGTGAAATGAAAACAGAACTCTCAGGTTATAATTTTAAAAGATACTTTTTAACGGTTTCTGCCTTACTTCTTTTCTCTTGCTTATGGGCGCAGGAAAAGGAGAGCGAGTTGGCATCCTCTGACAGTGTGTTCTTTATGAAATTATACCGCGAGACCAACAAGGTGAAAGTAATGCTGTATTTTAATACTCCTTCTCTCATTCAAAATATAAACGTGGAAAGAAGTCAGTTGAACGGCAATTACTTTAGCCGGTGTAAATTCTTTGATCTCTCTAACGAGGCATTAACCGACACCATTATTTTGACCGATAATTATCCCTTACCGGCTTCTGTGGATATTTTATACCGTCTGCGTATCATCAATAAAGAAGGTATTACACGAGTGTATCCTCCGATAAAATTAGCAGCGGTGAAAATGAATAACTAATATTGAAATTAAACGGAGCTTAATGGGTTTCGCTTGTATTCGACTTATTTAGCCGTTCAAGCGCACTATTTGCAGCAGCTACAATAGCATCATAATTACTGATTGTTTCTTGTAGATCAAGTTTAGCAGATGATTCTTTTTCTTTGACTAAATCACTTTCAGCTTTATTCTTTTTTGCTTCAAAATTTTTCGCAATGCGCTTGAGAGAACCTTTCCCTGCACCCAGTATAAAGTGTGAGTCATCCGACTGAGCTTCATTTGCTATATCTTCAATACCCGTCAGCGCTACCGACTTATCCATACGGGTAAGAAAATTAGCGTAGTAGTAGAACAGGTAGTACTTCGCAATGCCGGTACTGCTTTCTAATTTAGACTTAAAATAATTTTGGTAATCGGCATCCCCTTCTTTGGAATATACATCGGCTACGGCAGCCGCCACTTCAGGATTTTTTTGATTCTCAAATTGTTTAGCAAAGTACATCGCTCTTTTACTATCCGCACTAATCAGTTCCTTCAGAGCTGCCCCAGCCACCATATAAGAACTATCCCCAATGGCTGTTTCAAACAACTGAGTAAAATCGGAAGACTTCCCTATTTTTGAAATCTTCTGTATAGCTGCTGTGCGAACGTGGCTGTTAGAATCATTCACAGCAAGACCGGTGAGATCAGTGAGCATTTTTGCGCTATCCACATTTGAAAATTGAAGGCGTTGAATAGCCAACTCCCGAAGATCAAAAAACGGATCGTGAATCGCGGCTATGATGGTCGTTTGAGCATCCGGACTTATCTTTTGCGAATCGCTTAAAGCCACCAAAGCTTCGTATCGCTGAACAAAAAGTGGGGAATTTTTGTACTGAAAAATATAGTTGGCTATACTTTTGTTTTCGGTTTTGCTGCATAGTACCACCCTATCTGCATCCGCATCTATCAAGTCGGGAATTCCCTGCCCTTTAAATGAAAAAATTTGTGATTTCTTTGATAGCTCAATAGGATAAGTGTTCACAGTATTACCGTAATGCACCGCCACTTTCATTGGCAACGTGTAAATTAAACCTCTGCCTGTATTTTGCTTTTGTGTAATAGACACATACACGCTGTCAGCATCGTACGAATAGTGAATAGCTAACTCGGGATATCCTGAATCTAAAAACCATTCATTGAAAAACCAGTTCATATCGCGGCCGGTTACTTCTTCGAAAGCCAAACGCAACTGATGAATTTCGACCGGCTTAAATTGATTTGTTTTCAAATAAAGTTCGAGTGATTTAAAGAAAGCCTCATCTCCTACCACACTCCGCAGGTAATTCAACACTAATCCGCCCTTTTCATAACTATGGCGATCAAACATATCTTCCCGATCATTGTAATGGAAACGAATCAGGTCCACATTTTTACTCTGCGCCTCTTCCATAAATTTCTCGTAGTTATCTAACTGCTTATAGTCGGCATATTCCTTTCCATACTTATACTCGTTCCAGAGGTATTCGCCATAAGTGGCAAACGATTCGTTCAGCGGTATATTACTCCAGCTTTCGCAGGTCACTAAGTCGCCAAACCATTGATGAAACAGTTCGTGGCTAATCACATCTTCGAAAGTTTCATCCAGCAACTCGCGAGAGTCGCGGTTCAGGAACTCACCGTGCAAAGTGGCCGATGTGTTTTCCATAGCCCCGCTCACATAATCGCGCACAACTACCTGTGAGTATTTCGGCCAAGGAAAATCAAAGCCGAGCTTCTGAGAAAAAAACTCTATCATCTCCGGAGTGTTGCCAAATATTTGCTGGGCATAAGGCGCGTATTTGTGTTCCACATAGTAGTTAACCGGCACATCGCGCCATTGACTTTTTACAATAGCAAAATCACCAATAGCCATCATAAATAAATAGGGAGCATGTGGCAATCCCATCCGCCAGTAATCCGTTACCGTGCTGTCGCCATTGTCTGTGGTGGATACCAACACTCCATTAGAAAGTGAAACGTATTTTTTGAGATGGGTGATGTAAATTTCATCGGTGGTTTTCTGATCGGGCTTGTCAATGGTTGGAAACCAACAAGAGTTCGACTCCGTTTCACCCTGCGTCCATATCTGAATCGGTTTAGTAGAATCTTTCCCTGTAGGGTTGATAAAATACAGCCCCTTATCTTCGCTGATGGCTGCACTCCCACCAATCTTGCGCTCCTCGGGCTTAGCGGTGTAATCTATAAATAGTTTTAACTGCTCTTTGCTATTGTAAGTACGATTCAATTTAATTCTCAACTGCGAAGAATCGTAGGTATAGTCGAGTGGCGTATGACTGCTGTCGGCATTAATCACACTCAATTCATGAATGTCAAACTGTTTAGCATCCAGAATTAATTCACTCTGCGGATAAAAGTGCGGATGAAGGATAATAATTGCTTTGCCATACAGATATTGTTTAGCATAGTCAAAACTCACATAGAGTTTAGTATGCACGAGGTCAAAATACTTAGTCGCAGAACCTCTGTACGGATTCTCGCGAGAAGCAGTGACATTAATTGTATCCAAATTTACTGTTACGGCATCTTTATCCTTCACTGCATTTTTAGTGGAGGAGCATGAAGCAATTAATAAAATAAGGGTTAATAACGGCCAGTAGCGGATTGCCATGTGTAGGTCTATTTTTATTGAAACGGCAAATGTAATATGTATTAGGAATGTGGAAAGGATGGCAAAAAAGCTGCTCTATCCATATCAAAACCTTCTCCTTCCGGGTCAGCAAAGTGCCATTATGCAAAAAGCCGCCCCAATTACTTTAGAGGCGGCTTTTATCATGGCAAATTTCTTTAGAAGAAATCGGAGCGATTATCTGTAATGTCAGCTAACTTCTTTTGCACTTCATCGGCACTTTGTGCCTTACCTTGCAACTTTTGTTTCATTTGGAAAGTGTAAATGGAGTAGTCAGTTTGTTTGGCCGGTTCCTGCAAGGCAACGGTCTGTACCACATACGCTCCGGAGTTTCCTTTTACCGGGGCTGATAATTTCCCTGCTGCCGTACCGAATGCAGTCGCAACTACGTTCGGCTCATAAGCTCCATTCAAAGAAGGATTACTGAAAATAACATGATCAGCAGTCATCGCAGTAACTCCTAATTTGGAGGCAAGTCCGTCAATATTTGAAGCTTTGGCATCTTCCATCTTTTTAGAAAGTGCTTCAAACTTTTTCTCGCGGATAACTAAGCCTTTTACTGTTTCACGAACCTCATCTAAGGCAGGGAGGCCTTTAGGACTAACATCCTCCAACATAGCCACTACGTGTCTTTTCTCCACCGTAAAAATAGTAGAAACATCTCCTTTTTTAGCTTTGAACGCCCACTTCACCAAATCACGAGCTGCACCGAGACCCGGTACGTTAAATTGATCGAGTTTCAAATCCGACACGGTTTTCATGTTCAATTTTTTACCGGCTTCCAAAAACTTATCAGCACTTTGATTATCGGCTGCAAAGCCACTCGCAGTGCTATATACGTTTCTTTCCGTTTCGGTGCTCGGGAGTATTTCCTTGCTCAGGTAAGTGACTAATACTCCCGTTTTAGTAGGTCTATCTTCGATTACCTGAAAAATGTAGAATGCATTATCCTGCTGACTGCCGTGCATGTATGTTTTGCCTTTTTGGGCATGATAGAAAATAAGGTCGTTTAAATCCTTTTCCTTCTGTCCGGCCTTTATCCATCCGGCATCGCCCCCTTTTATTTTGCTGGCTTGATCATCTGAGTATTGTGCGGCCATTAAACCGAAATCGGCATGTAAAGAATCAATAGCGTGATAAATGCTATCCACTAATTTGCGCTTGGCAGCTCCTTCTTCCTGAGTTTTTACATCGTTAAACGAAATTACTATTTCACGAATGTGCACAGAGTCAGAAATTAATTTGCGGTCACTAATTTTAGCCAACTTAAAGTAAGAGCCATCCAAGTAAGGACCAATGATAGTTTTAACCGGAAGTTTAAAAAGTGAATCTTTAATAGGAGAATTCAACTGATCTTTATCGTAATACACACCATCAAAAGGAGTTTCGGAATATAATCGCACAAAGACTGAATCATCCGAAACCGTTTCACTTTTAGCAAAATCTTCTCGTCTATCTTCTATGTCCTTAATTATTTCAGCCGAGTCAGCCGAAGAAGCCGAAATATCAAAAATGACGTAGTTGATCTTTCGCGTTTCGTCCTCCTTTTTAAATGCGGCTTCATGTTGCTTGATATATTGGGTCATTTCCTCATCGCTGACCTTTATATCGGCATCATTCAATTGGCTGTAAGGAAGACTTACATATTTAAAGTCAACGGTGCGGTTTTGATCTTCATAGTTCATTTCGCCCATCCATGTAGGTACATAAAGTCCCTTTGAAATCAGATTGTCGTATTTCGTCTTAAACTCATTCTTTTTCATCTCCGACTCAAAAGCCAGCCACTGTCTTCTGCGAGTACCGGGTTCTGCCCCCGGATCGTCCTTGTCCAAATTTTGTAGAAAATAGCGAACCTGTGCGGGGTCAAATTGCCCGGTTTGCGGATTAGAAAAAGACTGCTTGATGTATGGATGCGGATTTTCACCGGTAGCCAGTTCATTCATCTCTTCGGCTGTAACGTTGATGCCCAATTGATCATATACATTATTAAAGATGATTTCATTCACCATTTGATCCCAAGTTTGATTGCGCAAATAGTTGCGCATATCATCCGTCATGGGTTGACCACGCAATTGCATTTCCTGGTTCTTAATATTTTCATCATACTTTTTTTCGAACTCGTGGATGGAAATTTTTTCGCCATCTACCTTTCCCACACTGTCGTTTCTTCCCTTCAGAACACTAAACTGAGAGTTGGTAGCATCCATTACAAGGAAACCCACAATGGAGGCTCCGATCAAAAAAATGAGTAATCCTGAATGTTGGCGAATCTTACCTATTGCTGCCATTTGACTATATTGATTTTAAGTTTATCCCTTTGAAACCACAGGGTAGCTGATTTTTAAAAGACGGCAAATTAAAAGGAAAAAGTCCGAAAAAGGAACAATTATTATTTATGGGTGTCCGCCTTCTTATACCAAATACATTTTAACGCAAAATTTGCTGCTGCTTTTATGCCTCAAAATGTGCCAACTGATTTCAGGATGGGATATAAAGCAAAGCTCGCTATGGGAATGAGCTTATTGTTCGGACTTTATTTTCACATTTACAAGTTCGATGCGGGTATCGGTGGCTCTTAGTATTTTAAAAAGAAAGTGATCGAGTTCTAAGAGAGTACCGGGAGCAGGAATATCTTCAATACCGCTGATAACATAACCGGAAAGAGTGGTGTAATCACCTTCGGGAATATCGAGATCATATTTTTCGTTCAGGTAATCTACCTCTAAGCGCCCGGAAAAAACAAATTCTTTTTCAGCGATTATCTTTTCGGTTAGGTTAGGCGTATCGTGCTCATCCTCTATTTCACCAAAAATTTCCTCCATCAAATCTTCGAGGGTAATAATCCCTGCAGTGCCACCGTATTCATCCACTACCCAAGCTATGTTTTTCCGTTCTCTGATAAACTGGAGCAGGAGATCGCGAGCCGTCATGCTTCCGGGAATTACTTGAAGCGGTCTAATCACTGAGCGCAACGCGCTTGGATTTTTAAGCAGGTCGAAATGGTGGATATAGCCTTTGATTTGATCAATAGACTCATCATAAATAATAATCCGAGACAGTTTGGTTTCAATGAACTTGGCCTTTAAGGTGGCTACATCTTCACTCACATCCAGTGCCTGAATCTCAGGACGAGGCACCATGCAAGCGCGAATTTTAATGTCCTTTAAATACAAAGCTTTTTCAAACAATTCAGAGTTGAGATGATCTGTTTCGTCATCTCCTTCTTCATCAGAGTAGGCAGTTTCCTTTACCAAGTATTCCAAATCGGCTTTTGTAAAACTGAGTTGTGCTTCGGTAAGTTCTTTCCCATCTATCACTTTGATAATCCATCGGGCCAGATTATGGAAAATGAAATTGAAGGGAGAAAGCAGCAAGTAAAAAAACTGAATAGGGTACGAAAAAAGCAGCAACGACTGATCTGCGTTTACCCGAAAAAGAATTTTTGGAATCAATTCTCCAAAAAGTAGAATAACAACCGTAGTAAAAAGAGTTTGGACAATTAACAGGGAGAACTCCTGATTGTCGGTCGGCAAAAAAGAAAAGTTATCGTTTACAAAATATCTGGCGGTAACACTGGCAAATATCACTAATGAAATATTCAGCCCTACCAACATGGTGCTGATAAACTTAGAGGGGTTGTTGTTATAAGCAGAGATGAACTTTGCTCGAACGGAGCCTTTTCCCTTTAGGAGTTCAATCCGCAATTTATTGGCAGAAACGAAAGCGATTTCAACGCCTGAAAAAAAAGCGATGAGTACGAGTGAAAGAATAATAGTGAGTAACTCCATTAGCTGAGTGAAAGATACTACAAATATGAAAATGCTTTTGATACCTTTCCACAATAATGGCTTTTCTATTTACTCATGGCTTGACTTCCCTACAAAGTGCTACGGTAAAGAGTATCGCGGTTTTATGCTTGTTTCAGTCCGACTTTCTCCTTTACAAATAAGGCCAATGCAGAAATTGGTCAGGAGCATTACATTTGCCCCCATTTCGGAGAACTGATAGAGGCGCAAACAATAGTAAAGCAAAACCGCTGTAAGGCCGATTGATCAACAAAACTGTCAATGATGGAGATACTCAACCGAGAAAACATTTTTCATGCGCTAAAAGAAATAGTGTGGCTATTACTCACGGCTATGGCCACCTTTGTAGTATTATATCCTATCACCCAAAAAATAGATTACACCTATTATGGCATCAATGCCGTCTTTATTTTTGTTACCCTTACCTATTTCCGTTGGTCGGTTACCTTGAGCAGTTTACCTTTTTTTAGACCGAGATGGACCCGATTTCTTGCTTTCGCCATTAATGTAAGCCTGTTTGTGTATTTGATGTCACAAGAACAAAAATTTCTCATGTACATAGATAATTTTTACACTGAAGATTTCGGTTTCCCCCGGGTGTTTATGTTTGACGATGTGAAGCAAAATCTCTTTCGCTACCTCTATTCTGAAATTATTTTGTTCGGCACGGGTAGCTTAGTAATGATTACTGCCTTTAACATGCGGCTACTGATTTCGTGGTGGCAGTTTTATAAATATCGCGCCAGCTCCCTACTCGAAGATTAGCCGCTTTGTCTTATCCTATAAAACAAATTGGACTTAGGATTTCAGCACCGATCCTTCAAATATTTATAGGTTTGCGTCCCTAAAAAGTGATTCGCATGAAATTTTCAGAGATGCCCTACCAGCGCCCCGACATAGAGGTAATGGAGAAACAGTTCAACACCTTACTCAATGAGTTTAACCTTGCCGAAACAGTAGAAGCTCAAAAAAAGGCGTTAGAGGAAATAAATACCCTCCGTAATAATTTTCAAACCAACGCCTCTATTGCTTCAGTGCGCAATTCTATCAATACCACTGACCAATTCTATGAAAAGGAACAGGAGTTTTTTGACAATAACGAACCGGTTATTAAAGACCTGAACATACAATTTTACAAAGCATTAGGCAATAGCCGGTTTAAAGACGAGTTAGAGAAAAAATTCGGAAACCAGTTATTCAATTTGGCCGATGTAAGTTTGAAAACCTTTGACCCTTCTATTATTGAAGATCTTAAAGAAGAGAACAAGTTAGGCACTGAATACACGAAGTTAGTGGCCGGAGCCGAGGTAGAATTTAACGGGGAGAAAATGAATTTGACGCAGTTGGAGGCCTTTATGGAATCTACCGACCGCGAAGTGCGCAAGAGAGCCTTTGAAACCAAGTGGAAATTCTTTGCGCAGTACGAAGAAAAGTTTGATGAGATTTATGATAAGCTGGTTAAACTAAGAACCCGCATTGCCCAAAAATTAGGCTATAAAAATTTTATAGAACTGGCTTACTATCGCATGGCGCGCACCGATTATGATGCTGCAAAAGTGGCGGTGTTTCGCAAGCAGATTTTAAAACACGTGGTGCCACTGGCGGCTAAGTTGCGTCAAAAACAAAAGGAACGCATAGGTGTAGATGAGTTGAAAATGTACGACTGGGGGCATAATTTCAATTCGGGGAATCCGACACCAAAGGGAGATCCGGAAGAGATAATTTCCAATGGAAGAGTGATGTATGCCGAGCTATCTCCCGAAACCAAAGAGTTTTTTGACTTTATGGTGAGCAATGAGTTAATGGATCTGGTCACTAAAAAAGGAAAAGCAGCCGGTGGGTACTGCACCATGTTCAACAGCTATAAAGCCCCATTTATTTTTGCCAACTTCAATGGCACCATTGGTGACATAGATGTATTGACACACGAAGCCGGTCATGCGTTTCAGTGTTTCCAAAGCCGAAATTTTGAAGTGGAAGAATACTACTTCCCAACTATGGAAGCCTGTGAAATTCACAGCATGAGTATGGAACAACTCACCTATCCGTGGATGGATTTATTCTTCGGCAATGACACCAAAAAATACAAGTTCGTGCATACGAGTTCCAACGTGTTGTTTTTACCCTATGGAGTTGCGGTGGATGAATTTCAACATATCGTTTACGAAAATCCGGACATGACTTCGGCAGAGCGCAAACAAGTCTGGCTGCAAATGGAAAAAAAATATCGTCCGTGGGTGGACTATAGCGGAATAGATTATTTAGAGCGCGGTGGATTCTGGCAGCGTCAAGGGCATATTTACCGCAGTCCGTTTTACTACATTGATTACTGCCTGGCACAAATTTGTGCCTTTCAGTTTTGGAGCAAATCAAAAAAGAATTTTAAAGCCGCTTGGCAGGACTATCTCACTCTGTGTAAAGCCGGAGGCAGCAAATCATTTCTCGGCTTAGTGGAAATTGCCGGGCTTCGCTCTCCCTTCGATGAAACTTTATTTGAGCCTCTTTTTAAAGAAATAGAAGATCACCTAAACAGCATAGACGATAAGGCGTTATAGCAGAATTGAAACAAAGACATTACCCATAAATCCCAATTCATCGGAGTCTTGTATGGGTCAGTGTCTTTTTCTGCAATT
>CAZQYO010000050.1:4091-12386 GCA_964597415.1 uncultured Chitinophaga sp. | reverse complement strand
CCGCTACTAATACTTGTGGCAGCACCACCGCTAATGTTACAGTGGATGTGGATACCACTATTGAAAATGTACAAATTAACGCCACTCCAGATGATACCATTTGCAGTGGTGGCACAATTAATCTGTTTGCGAACGGAACCAACGTAAACACATGGAGCTGGACGGGACCTAATAACTTTACCAGCAACCAACAGAACCCGACCATTGGTACAGCTACCTCCGTAAACACGGGTAATTACATAGTAACTGCGCAAAATGCCTGCGGATCAATATCGGATACCCTCTTTGTGTTGGTAAATACGGTACCGGTGACTCCCGGCACTATTAACGGATTAGCTACCACTTGCGGCAGCGATACAACTACCTACACGGTTACAGGAATAATCAATGCTACTTCTTATAACTGGACAATTTCCGGTGGAGGAAATATCTTAACAGGACAAGGTACACCTTCTATTGAATTGCTTTGGGGAGGGGCTGCCGGCACCTATACCATTTCGGTCACTGCGGGAAATAATTGCGGCAACAGCACTGCTGCTACTATTACTGTGGAAGTGCTGCCACCAGCTCCTATAATGAATGCAGTAATTGTAGGCGATACCGGTGTGTGTCCGGGAACTGAAGCTTACAACATCACAGCAATTACTAACGCCACAGGATATGTTTGGTCGGTGAATGGAGGAGGAACTATTGCCAGTGGACAGGGAAGCAACGCTGTAGTAGTAAACTGGAACTCCCCTGGTACACATACCGTAAGTGTAACTGCTACTAATTCCTGCGGCAATTCGGCAGCAACTACTTTAGAGGTGAACGTTCATCCTGCCCCTTCTCCTGCTACTGTTTCGCTTAGTGGTGATACCATTTGCGAAGGCAACAGCACGACTATCACCGCTACCAATTCTACCGGAGGAAATGTAAACTACAACTTTTATGATGCTTCTACAGGTGGTGACCTTTTAGGCAGCAGCCCATTAAGTGTTTCACCCGTCACTACTACGGTTTATTATCTGGAGTTAATCAATGAATTCGGATGTACCGGAAGCGCAGGAAGAGAACCGGTCACGGTATATGTAATCCGTGCTCCGGCTATTCTTGGAGTAGTTTCGGAAAATGATACTGTTTGCTACAACACGGGCACTACATTGACTGCTACTGCCACTACCGGAGCCATTATTAGTTGGTGGGATGCCGCCATTGGAGGAACTTTGTTAGACTCCGGTAACGTGTATTCCACTGGTAATTTATTGTTTAACACCACTTATTATGTGCAAGCTACCTCTACGGGAGGCTGCCAAAACCTTCAGGGTCGCGTGCCGGTGGTAGTCGAGGTGACTCCACTCCCTACCGTTACGCTAACAAGCGATAAAGATCAAAACACGGCTTTTCCCGGTGAGGCTATCACCTTCACTGCCTCTCCTTTGGGCTACAGCAATTATGAATTCTTTGTGAATCATGTTTCAGTGAAAAGCGGATCAGCAAATACTTGGGCCAGTGCCAAGTTGAGTGACAAAGACACGGTGTCTGTCATTGCTTCGGATAATGGGTGCAATAGTTTAGAAGGGGAATTAGTAGTGACCATTGCCGATTTTCCAAATGCTTTTACTCCGAATAATGATGGCGTTAATGATGTGTTCCTGAAAAATTATGATTTGGTGATTATGAACCGATGGGGGCAGGAACTTTACAAAGGCATAGACGGCTGGGACGGCACTTACCACGGCACAAAGGTTTCGGCAGGAACATACTTCTACATTGTCACTCTGAAGAATATCACTGACCGCGATACGCAAATAAAAGGAACCGTTTTACTCATTCAGGAATAAGTTTTTCTAAACAGAAAATATAAAGGCATGATCCCTTTTAAAAATAATATCCCATTACGAGTTCTTCTTCCAAAATTAAATTATGCCCAAAGTAAGGGGCGGTCATCTATCCCGCTGCACAGTTCTTTTGAAAGAAGGCTTTTAGTAAAGAGCCTTCTATTGATCGGAATATTTCTCGCAATAGCGAATGTATTGACCGCGCAGACTAACTTAGAATTAGCCATGGAATCATTCAATGCAAAGGAATATACGGCTGCTTTGCCTTTATTTGAGAAGGTCCTCAAACGTCCCGATAAGAAAACAGATGTAGCTGATATTAAATTCAAAGTAGCGGAGTGCTACCGCTACACTGGCCGGCCGGACGAAGCGCTTAACTGGTACGAACAAGCTAAAGCAGAGGGATACCCCAACCCCAATTATCTGTTTCACGAAGGGAATATTTATCTGAAACAAGGGAAATACCCACAAGCACAGAAGAAGTTTGAGGAGTTTTTAGAGAAGGTTCCAAATGATAAAGAGGCTACACGTTTACTGAACAACTGCCGCTTTGCACAAAGCACTGCTGAAGAAAAAAGCATCTACACTTTCAAAAACGAAACAGCACTAAATACGGAGTTCAGTGATTATTGCGCTTTCCCCGTTAAAGATCAACTCATCTTCACGTCTTCGCGGTTAGAGGAAAAAGGGCAGGAGGTATATTCGTATGATGGACAGGGTTTTTCATCTCTTTATACCTCTTCGTACCAAAAAGAAGATAAAACGTGGAGCAAACCGGCAAAACTGAATCTGCTGAATACCGACTTTAACGATGGGGTACTCACCTACTGTGAAAAAACAAAGACCGCCTACTTTACTCGTTGTAATGATAAGAAAAGCAAGACCGGCCTATGCGGAATAGTGGAAACTAATTACGATGAAGCCACTAACACTTGGAGCGCTCCAAAACCCATAGCACTTTCTTTTGTTCCCAAAGGCGATATGGAGCAACCGGCTATAAGCACCGATGGCAACAAACTTTATTTTGCCAGCCGAATGGAAGGCGGGCAAGGCGGCAGCGATATTTGGGTAATGAATAAGTCAGGCAGCCAATGGAGCGAACCTCAAAACCTCGGCTCTTCCATAAATACCGAGTTGGATGAAATGTTTCCGGTGGAGAATAATAATACGCTCTATTTTTCTTCTGAAGGGTTTACCGGTTTGGGCAGTTTAGATATTTATTCCTCACTTAACCGCGATGGCAAATGGAGCCAACCGGTAAACCTAAAAGCTCCTTTCAACAGTAGTGCGGATGATTTTTTTATTACTTACAAGGCTGATGGCAGCGGTTACTTCACTTCAAACCGAGCCGGTGGAGTTGGAAAGGACGACCTCTATAGTTTCTTTCTGACTCCGGTTAATTTGGTGGTAAAAGGAAGAATTACTGATCAGGATGATAGCCACCCACTGGCAGATGCTACAGTGTACCTTACTACCAACGATGGGCAAATAGATAGTACTCGTACAAACGCTAACGGAGAATATATGTTTACACTGGCAGCCGATAAAGATTACAAGATAAACGTAAACTCTCCCGGCTATTTTGGGGACTCTCGCAGACTGAATACGCAAGGAGAAAAATTTAGCAAAGAGTTTTCAAAGGCAAATGGTAATAACTATGATTTTGCTATTAAGAAAATTCCCAAAACGGAAATTAAGATTGACAACATTTATTATGACTACGACAGTTATACGCTTCGCGAAGAATCGAAACCGAGTTTAGATAAATTGGTGAAACTGCTGGAAGACACTCCCGATGCGATGGTTCAAATCAATTCGCACACGGATGAGCGTGGCAAGCAGGATTACAACCTAAAACTTTCAGAAGAGCGAGCTAAATCAGTGGTAGATTACTTGGTAGAGAAAGGTATTAGTCAGGGAAGATTGTCGTGGAAAGGATTCGGATTTTCCCAGCCTGTGATTAAAGGCGCTAAGACGGAAGAAGAACATCAGATGAACCGAAGAACGGCTTTTCAAGTGATTAATACAGATAAGTAGAGGCACCCATATTTAATTGACTAAAGAGGGTGGATGATAAGTAATAAATAAAGGATTTCCTGTTACGAATAACAATACATAAAATGCTTTACAACTTTTGACCACAGACCAATAACGATAAATTAATAAGGATGACTCTCAATTCTACTTTAAAGCAACTAACCATAGCATTTCTGTTGATGGTGGGGACTATGGATGCTATGGCACAAAACGAACCCATAGTAGCGCATTTTATGTATCACACCAATGTGTTTAACCCTGCTACTGCGGGTAGCACGCGCGACATTTACCTCGGAGTGTTGGCACGGCAACAATGGGTGGGCTATAAAGAAGCTCCCTCTACTCAGTTGCTTGATGCCTACGGTTATGTTGCCAAAATACGCGGTGGAGTAGGCTTTGTGTTTACTAACGATATGTTGGGCAAGCAGCGCTTTACAAATGTGCGTGCCTCCTATGCTTACTCTCAACGGCTTAATGATCGCAGCCGCTTAAGCATAGGCATAGGTATCGGATTAACTAATTCATTTGTAAAAGGCAGCGAATTAGTGTATCAGCAAAGTGGTGACCAGAGCGGCATTTACGATAATCAGAGTAAGTTCAAAGCCTATCTTAGTGCGGGATTAGAGTTTTATGGATACGGGTTAACCGCAGGGTTTTCCGTTACCAACTTAGATCAGAGCCTCGGCAAAAGCACCCCTTTTCGAGTGCCGCGCCATTACTTCGGTTATGCAAAATACGACTGGGACATTAACGAAAAAATACGTCTTACTCCTGCTGTGTTTGTGCGCAGTATTGACTTTAGCGCACAGGCAGAAATCAATATCAGCACCACTATTAAAAAGAGAGTGATTGTTGGTGCATTTTACCGCACCGTAGATGCTGCGGGGCTGATGTTGGGCGTACATATCACCAAACACCTAACCGCCAGCTATAGTTACGACTTCGACTTTGGTCAACTGAGCAAATATCAAACCGGCTCGCATGAACTGAACCTTGTGTATCGCTTTGACGGTCCCAAACCCAAGAAAGTATTCCTGAAGAGTCCGAGATATTTGAATTGACGGGGTGGTTATTTTCCCCTCCTGTTTCAGGAGGGGTGTCACGAAGTGGCGGGGTGGTGTTTAAAGAAAGCCGCTCGAAGGACGGAATGGTTTTTAGGAATACAGGCTGATTACAAAAAGCTAAAACATTTTCTAAAGTAATACAGGTCAAATTCACAACAAAAATTCTACCTCACTGCAAGCCATTTTTTTGGTAGTATCCTCAAAATAAACCTAAAGGCAACCTCTGAAAGATTGCCTTTTGGGAACTTATGGCTGTTCGGCATAAGCCGCAGTGGGAGGACAGGTGCAAATCAGGTTTCGGTCGCCATGCGAGTTATTCACGCGTGCCACAGAAGGCCAAAATTTATTGGCGCGAATGTAGGGAAGTGGAAAGGCCGCTTCCTCGCGGCTGTAGGAGTGGTTCCATTCGGTACCCGTGACCATTTTCACCGTATGAGGAGCGTTCTTTAGTGGGTTGTCGGTTGCATCGGCTGTTTTTGACTCTATGGCTTCCATCTCTTTTTTAATCGCCATCATAGCTTCGCAAAAGCGATCTAATTCCGCTTTGTCTTCACTCTCGGTTGGCTCTATCATCAGCGTTCCAGCTACAGGAAAGGAGACTGTTGGCGCGTGAAAGCCGTAATCCATCAGTCGCTTGGCTACATCTTCTACTTCAATCCCCACCGTGTGTTTGTAAGCGCGAAAATCGAGAATGAGTTCGTGGGCTACTCTACCGTATTCTTTGCCGGTATATAACACATCGTAGTAAGGTTCTAAGCGAGCCTTTATATAGTTAGCATTTAAGATGGCATACTTTGTAGCATCCGTCACTCCCTTTGCCCCCAGCATACGGATATACCCATAGCTAATAAGCAAAATAGAAGCACTGCCGTAAGGAGCCGAAGATACGGCATGAATAGCTTTATCTCCTCCTGTTTTAACCGCAGGATTGCCAGGCAGGTAGGGTGCTAAATGAGCCGCAACGCAGATTGGCCCCACTCCCGGTCCTCCGCCTCCGTGCGGAATAGCAAAAGTTTTGTGCAGATTGATGTGGTTCACATCTGCGCCTATCAACGCGGGAGAAGTAAGTCCTACCTGTGCGTTCAAGTTGGCTCCATCCATATATACTTGTCCGCCATTGGCGTGAATAAGAGCACATACATCCTTAATACTGCTTTCAAATACACCGTGGGTGGAAGGATAAGTCACCATTAAGCAACTCAGATTGTCCTTATGTTCTTCCACCTTTTTTACTAAATCATCAAAGTTGATGTTGCCGTGACTGTCAGTAGCTACCACCACCACCCGCAAGCCGGCCATCACAGCCGAGGCGGGGTTAGTGCCGTGAGCAGAAGCGGGAATCAAAGCTACATCGCGGTGCCCTTGTCCGGTCTCGCGCTGAAAAGCACGAATCACGAGCAGTCCGGTATATTCCCCCTGCGCACCGCTGTTGGGTTGTAAGGAACAAGCCGCAAAGCCGGTAATTTCACTCAAATAGGTTTCAAAGGCCATAATGATTTCAAGATAACCGGTCACCTGTTGGCGGGGAGCAAAAGGATGGATATGGGCAAACTCTGCCCAACTTACCGGTTCCAGTTCGGCAGCAGCATTCAGTTTCATAGTGCAGCTACCAAGAGGAATCATAGAGGAGGTGAGAGAAAGGTCTTTATTCTCCAGCTTTTTAATGTAGCGCATTAACTGACTTTCGCTGCGGTGAGTGTTGAAAACAGCATGGGTAAGATAAGCAGAAGTGCGGATAAGATTTTTGGGAACAGCGATGGGCTGTTCACTGTAGCGAGTGATGTCAAAAGTGTAATCTTCTTTACCGGTGGCAGAGGCAAATACTTTTACAATGTCTGCTACATCTTCGGGCGAGGTAGTTTCATCTAAGGTAATTGAGATTCCATGCAAATCGTAATGAAAGTTCATTTCGCTGTTCAGTGCTAACTGACAAATAAAGTCGCGCCATTGATCTTTGCCAGTGGTATCAATAAACAGGGTATCGAAATGCGTTTCGTTCACCACTTTAAGACCCAGGTGGACGAGTTCTTTTTTAAGAATAGAAGCGAGTTGATGTACGCGAAGCGCGATGTTCTTTATTCCTTCCGGTCCGTGATACACTCCGTACATCCCCGCCATGATGGCTAACAAGGCCTGAGCGGTACAAATGTTAGAGGTCGCTTTCTCTCTGCGGATATGCTGCTCGCGGGTTTGCAATGCCATACGCAGTGCGGGCTTCCCCTGCGCATCTACCGACACTCCTATAATACGACCGGGAATACTGCGCTTGTATTCATCCTTAGTAGCAAAGAAAGCGGCATGAGGTCCTCCAAAGCCCATTGGCACTCCAAATCGCTGACTGTTGCCCACTACGCAGTCGGCTCCCCATTCACCGGGAGGGGTGAGTATAGCGAGCGAAAGAATATCGGCTGCCACACACACATAACATTCCACTGCTTTTGCTTTGCTGATAAAAGCAGTATAGTCTTCTACCTTGCCGTTGCGGGCAGGATACTGTAGTAATGCGCCAAAGAAGTGGATGTCAAATTCAATGGTGTGATGATCGCCCACTATCACTTCTATCCCCAAAAACTCAGCGCGGCTTTTGACCACCTCTATTGTTTGCGGAAAACAAAGCTCACTCACAAAAAACTTATTGTGCAGAGCATCCTTTTTGTTTTTAAGCCCCCAGAAAAGGTGCATAGCTTCTGCCGCTGCTGTTCCTTCATCTAACAAAGACGCATTGGCAATAGGCAATCCGGTGAGGTCGCTAATCATTGTTTGAAAATTCAGCAGAGCTTCTAAGCGCCCCTGTGAAATTTCAGCCTGATAGGGGGTGTACTGAGTGTACCAACCCGGATTTTCAAAAATATTTCTGCGGATAACAGCCGGGGTGATAGTGTTGTAATACCCTAAGCCGATATAGCTGCGGAAGAGGCGGTTGTTGGCGGCTTTTCTTTTCAGTTCCTTCAGGTAGGCATATTCACTTTGCGCATCGGGCAGATTTAGCTTTTCTTTTCTGCGAATAGCCGCAGGAACCGTCTGGTCTATCAGTTCGTCCACACTGCTCACCCCTATGGCGGCCAGCATCTCTTTCAAATTGTTTTCATTAATTCCTATATGGCGGTCTGCGAAGTGGTCGCTGCTATGAAGAGAGATCATTGTAGTTCAATTTTTTGAAGGCGCAAATATAAGGAACGCGAAGACTTAAAAGCAGAGGATAGACTGCGGAAATAAAGAGATTATCAACTGTGTGCGCAAATACATTTGGAAAGTACTTTTTACACAAAATAAGCCCTGCTCTGGCGAGACATAGTCCGGCAAAATCTTTCAGAACGAATATCGAAGCAACCCTACGCACAGTATTTCTTCCGGCACTTCACGAACTCTTTCCA
>CAZQYO010000050.1:0-4081 GCA_964597415.1 uncultured Chitinophaga sp. | reverse complement strand
CATCTGCGACAGACTCTACGAAGCAAAATTACCACCTCAGCGGAAGGAAAGCCTGCCCCATTTTTAGTGCGAGTTTAAAGAGAGGACAACGCCAATACAACGCGAGTACAAAGCGAAATCGCGCAGATGCAACGCGAAAGCAAGGCGAGTAATAAACGGAAGGATCACCATAAACCGTTTAAAAATGACCGAAAGGTTTTAGAAAATAAGTGACAGGAAATTTTCGCATATTTAAAAGTTATAGGCCATTTTTAGGACGACACTTAACTAACAGGGCAACAAATGGAATATATCCCAAAAGCATAGTAACGCAACTTAGAAATTGCAGTGCAAAACTTGACAAGACCTCAATACTTATTGACAAACTTTGGGCTTTAATTGATGATGAGTTTGAAATGCAAAAACTTATTTTCAAAAAGGACAAAGAACTTATCTTCTCAAAAGAACGGACAAGTTCAAATTGGTAAATGGGACTATTTTCCGGAAGCTAAATCTTTATTAATTGACCGAATTGTTATAAGGCTTGAACGCAAGAACAAAGTAATGCAGTGGTTAAGCAAGACTTGGGAATCATTTTGGAGCTACTATGAAGAATAGAAAAGCGGCTTAAAACACGGGTAGCCATTGCACAACCCTTTTGTAAAAACCGATTTAGAAAACAGAAACCGACCTAAGGAGCCGGTTTTTGTTTTTAGTATAAGAAAGTGTATGGGTGCTGTTATTAGGACTCACTTAAACAAAGCCGTATTGGTTTATATTTGAGGTGTGATGGTGGTTATTAGAAGAACTGCCGTTATTTAGAACCTTAAAATATATTCTTACAAAATGAGTAATCCATTGAATAGTTGGAAAAAAGGCAGAGGCAGATTAGGTATTCTTGAACCTTTAATTGGAAATTGGGAAGCCAATGCAGATTCTCCAATGGGGAAAGTAAAATGCAATAGAAAATTCGAAAAAATACTTGGTGGAAATTATATTCGACTAATAGCAAAATGGGAATTTGGACAAAAAGTGTACGAAGAGATTGCCATGTTTGGAGTTGAAAACAAGGAAATATTTTTTAAGTCATTTACATCTGATGGAAAGAACTCAGAAGGAAAAATAAGTGAAGCGATAGATATTCATCCGAATGCAATTTGCTTTATTGCAGAAATGCCTGCAGGAACAGCAAGAATGATTTATTGGCCGGATTCAGAAGAAGGTTTTCACTGGGCTGTTGAATCAAAAAATAAGAAAGGCTGGAACAGATTTACACAACATCACTATAAATCTAAGTAAGCGATTTTAAATGCCATACAAGAAGATGGCAAATCTGCTTCTATTTATTAGTTCTATATGCACTTGGGAATATTTAGACACAGCAGTATGCTTACGCCATAGTATAAAATAAATGGAGAAGCGAAATTAGTTGTGAAAAGCAAAAAAGGGAACTCAGCATTTTAGAAATTCCATTGCCTTGTTCACCATTTCGGTGGAGCCAATATAGATGGCCACTCTTTCGTGAAGTTCTTCGGGCTGTATATCTAAGATGTGGCGGCTACCATCGGTTGCTTGTCCGCCCGCCTGCTCAATGATAAATGCCATAGGAATGCACTCATACAGCAATCTCAATTTGCCTTTGGTAGTCCCTTTGTTGGCAGGGTAAATGAAAATTCCGCCTTTGAGCAGGTTTCGGTGAAGATCCCCTACCATAGAGCCGATATAGCGCAGAGAATAAGGGCGAGAGGTTTCTATGTCAACAGTGGTGCAGTACGTAAGAAAGTTTTTTACCGGCTCGTCAAATTTCACTCCATTGCCCTGGTTCACAGAATATATTTTGCCTTTGGCAGGTGTTTTTATATCGGGGTGAGACAAGTGAAACTCAAAATCATCTGTGCCCAAGGTAAATCCATATACCCCTTGCCCTAAGCTGAGCACCAAAATGGTAGAGCTGCCATATACCACATACCCGGCAGCTTTGGTGGCGCGTCCCGGCTGTAAAAAATCTTGTTCAGTCACTTCTCCATGCCCCGAAATTCTTTCATTAATAGAGAAAATGGTGCCGATAGGGGCTACTACATCAATGTTTGAAGAGCCGTCTAAAGGATCCACTGCTACGGTGTATTTGCCGTGAGGGTTCAGCGTAAAAATGCCTTCCGTTTCTTCGGATAGATAGCCGGCACAGGTTTCACTTGCCCGCAGGTAATCCATCAGTATATTGTTTGAAAGGTCGTCTAATTTTTGCACAGCTTCGCCCTGTACATTAGTAGATCCGGTGCCGCCCGTTATCCCGGTAATGGCGGCATTGTTTACAAAACGCCCGATTTGCTTGCAGCCTTCGGCCAGCGATAGCAGCAACCTGGCTAATTCTAAATTTCCACTGTTGGCTAAAAAATCTTGCAGCGTGGTTCCCTTCTTCATTGTAAGCAAATTTGCGCGGTAAATATATCAATTCAGCTATCGGCTTTAAAAATCTGTTCGCCTGAATATCTTTGCCGCTCTAAAAATGAAATAGTGAGTTTTATTATTCGACAAGGCAACCGCGCAGATGTTACCGGCATTTTCAGACTGATTAAAGAGTTGGCTGAATTTGAACGCGCTCCTCAAGCAGTGGTAAATACAGAACATAAATTGATGGAAGATGGCTTTGGCGATGATTCCATTTACTCAGTGTTTGTAGCAGAAGATGTAAAGACCAATGACATCGTGGGCATGGCACTTTACTTTACGGCCTACTCTACTTGGAAGGGGAAATTGATTTACTTAGACGATTTGGTAGTGACAGAAAGCTACAGGCGATATGGTATCGGAAGGTTGCTTATGAATAGTGTGCTGAAAGAAGCCGGTCGGTTAGGAGTAGAGCAAATTCGCTGGCAAGTATTAGAATGGAACGCCCCGGCTATTGCGTTTTACCAATCTCTGGGGGCGGAGTTAGACCCGGAGTGGATTAACTGCCGAATGAGCAAAACAGAAATAGCCACTTATTTAAAAACTGTGGCGTAAGGGAATAATCAATAAGTAATAATCTATAACCAACATCCATCTATTCCATGCAGATTTACAAATTTGGAGGCGCATCGGTAAAAGATGCCGAAGCGGTAAAAAACGTGACAGGTATTTTGAAAGAAAATGACTTTAACGAAAAAGTGGTAGTGATATCGGCCATGGGCAAAACCACCAATGAGTTAGAAAAGGTGGTGAACCTGTATTATGCCGGGAATGAAGAATGGCAACCAGTGCTTGAAAGTGTTTTTGAAAAGCATTTCGCGGTGATGCAAGCGCTTTACACAAACGGAGGATTTGATAAAGCCGTGGCAGATATTCGACTGCTGATAGACGGAGCCGCTAAATTTCTCCGTGAAAATGCTTCGCGCAATTACAACTACATCTACGACCAAGTAGTTTCGATAGGGGAGTACATCTCTACCACAATTGTAAGTGATTACGCCAATTCTATCGGTTTGAAAAATACATTGCTTGATGTTAAGCAAGTACTCTTTACCGACAATGCGTACACTGAGGGCAAAGTAGATTTCAAGAAAACAGAAACGGCAATTAAAGCCAAAGTGGGTGAATTAGTAAAGACGGGTTTTGTGATTACTCAGGGTTTTGTCGGCTGCACCCCCGAAGGGTTTGCCACTACCTTGGGTCGCGAGGGGTCAGACTACACGGCTTCTATTTTTGCGTATTCCTTAGATGCAGAGCGCATGACGGTTTGGAAGGATGTAGAAGGAATAATGAATGCCGACCCTAAGGAATTTCCAGATGCACAGTTGCTGAGTGAAATCACCTATCACGAAGCTATTGAAATGACTTATTACGGAGCCAGCGTTATTCACCCCAAAACAATAAAGCCGATACAGAATAAGAATATACCGATGGAGGTGCGTTCGTTTGTTCACTCGGGAAAACGCGGCTCAGTGATTAGTGCCAATGCGAATACTAATTTTCTTCCTCCTATTATCATATTCAAGCGCGGGCAGGTGTTGCTCTCATTCTCGGCTAAAGACTTTTCGTTTATTGCCGAGGAACACCTGAGTAAAGTATTCGGAACTATTGCTGAGAATCGTCTTCGCATTAATATGATGCAAAATGCGGCCAT
>CAZQYO010000049.1:0-12459 GCA_964597415.1 uncultured Chitinophaga sp. | reverse complement strand
TCATCGGGCGTAAAGGTTTCTGTCTTGCCGTTTTCAAGCATGGTCTTGAAGGCGCGGCGCATTCCCTGCCATCGCATAGTCTTCCTCTTGTCTAAGGTTTCGTTGTTGTTCATTTTTTATGGTTTGGTTAAAAAAAAGTTGATTTTTCATTGATAGTATTCGCTGCCTCTGATATTTTCATGCGGTGGCATCTGATGCAGTTGTTCTTTTTCTTCTTCGCTGTAGTGGTCCAGGTTTTTCTCCAGTATCTGTACGATGATGGGGTAGTTGTAAACTTCATAGCTGTTGGCTCTTTTGCAGGCATTGATGAGTCGTTCCTTTCCTACCTTTCTCGCCATATTCAATATTCCGGAACATGATTTATATGCCTGCTCCGGATGCAGTTTTGTTTCGAGCACCGCTTCGATATATTTTTTGACTTCCTCGTGTATCTCAGCAGCTTGCTCTATAAACTTTCCAGGTGTCCAGTCGGTCAGATAGCGGTGAGCGGTGGCTAAGTGTTCGGGAGTGGTGGTGTATTGATGTCTGCGGAAGTCGCGGGCATGAGAAGCTATACGCTCATAATTGTAAAATATTTCTGCACGGGCAGAAGTATAAAGCAGTTTTACTTTTTTACCGATGTGCTGATAGGGAACACTGTAATAATGTTTGTCAATGCTTAAGCATACATGACCATTTTTCATCACGGTGACAAAAGCTTGCTGATGCAGTTCAAAACGATATGCCGGTAGTGGAAGAAGAGCCGGTTTTTCAATCTCCTCAAACTGTTGCCTGCGACTGTAATCTCTTCCGATAAAAGCTTTGTTGTTGTGCTTTTCTAATTCCATCCGTATGGCTTTGTTCAAGGCTTCGAGTGAATGATAGATGTGTTTGCTCACCTCGGCATAGATGCGCGTGTAACTGATTTTTACTATGCCTTCTACCAGCGATTTATCTTTCGGGCGATAAGAGCGAGCAGGTATAACCGCGGTGCTGTAATGCTCTGCAAAGGCAGCAAAGCTCTCATTGATGACGGGTTCGTATTTGCTGCTTTTGGTGACCGCACTTTTCAGGTTATCCGGAACAATAGCCGCAGGAACGCCACCAAAATAATGCAAGGCATTTTCGCAGCACTGAATGAAGTCTTCCTTCTTTTGGGTAAGGACCGCTTCTACATAGGTGAGTTGGCTGCATCCGAGGATAGCGGCAAAGACTTCTACTTCATTCACTTCTCCGCTTTCCGGGTCAGTAATGCTTAGTTTCTTACCGGCAAAGTCCACATACATTTTATCCCCTGCCTTATGTTCGATGTGCATCACCGGTTTCACCTGATTAGCCCATAGTCGGTAATACCGGTAGAATTGGGTGTGACCATATCCATCGGGATGTTGCAATTTGTATTGTTCCCATAGCATGGTGAGTGTAACGCCTTGTCGCTTAAGTTGCTTTTCAATATCCGGAAAAAGTTGTTGCAGCACTACCAATCGCGGATCAGATTTTGCATCTTCAATAGTGCTGAAGCGCATGGATAATTCATAATCACTCATCGCACTAATCGTGTCGAATGTGAACTGTTCGCGATTAAATTTTTGTAAATATTTTTTGACCGTGTTGCGGGTCGTTCCGGTCAGCAAGCTGATTTTCTTTTTGCTCACACCTTGCGTATGCAAGCGAAGGATTTGTCTGATTTTACTCATCGTGGTTGTTTTGTTTGCCATCTGCCTCATGTTTTGTTGAATCAACAACATGAGGTTTTTATGGCGTCTAAAACATACCCGTTCAGTAGCTTAAAAAGGAGTGGTCAATTTGGTGCGGAAAAGGGTGGTCTCTTTGCCGCGGAATGGGGTGGTCAATTTAAAACGGAATCAGGTGGTCTCTTTGAACGGAATTTCCACTAGTGACAAGTTCATTGTCAAGAGACGACCACAAACAATGGCAACAAAAAAATGTTTATGTATCTTCCGTAACATTATATAACTCCTTTTGTTCTGAGTTAATTATCCTTTTCAATACTTCACCACCGCACCGCTCCAGCGGCCTTCGGTGGTCTGTAGTTTTATTTCATACACGCCTTCTGTCCAGCCCTCGCTGTTCAGGTTTATCATATTGGCCCCCTGTTTTAGTTGAATGGTTTCGCTGAGCACTATGCGGCCCACCAGGTCGGTTACCAGCAACTGCGCGGTGCCGGTGGTGGCGCTGTTGATGACCACATGCACCGCCTCCTGTGCCGGGTTCGGGAACAGCCGGGCCTCGATGTTCTTCCACTCGCTGATGCCCGTGATCACTATCGTTTCGCAATCGGCCGCCTGGCACTGGTTGGCATCGGTTACTGTGACACACACATTGTAACTGCCTGCCGCAGTTAAGGGCAAGGCCGGATTGGCTGCCGTGCTGTAGGCGCTGCCATCCACACTCCACTGATAGGTATAGGGCGAAGTGCCCGTGTTGGTGGTGCCCAGGTTGTATACCGTATCGCTACTGATGGTGTAGCTGACGGTAGTGCCGCAGGTGAAAGCGCTGATGGTAATAGTATCGCAATCGCTCGCACTGCACTGAAAGGCATCGGTCACCGATACGCAAATACTGTAAGTGCCCGGTGTGCCAAGCGTAAGTTGCGGCATAGCAGCCGTATCGAAGACATTTCCGTTGAGGCTCCACAGGTAGCTCAGTGTGCCGCTGCCGCCCGGGTTGGCCGCAAGGGTGTATACACTATCGGTATTGCTGTAAGTGATGTTAGCTGAGCAGGCGGTGGGCCAGGTCCAGGCACTGTCAATGTTAGAGAATGCCGATTCACCTGTGCTGTTGTAAGCCGCTACTTTATACCAATAGATGGTATTGGGCTGCACATTCACATCGGTGTAGGTGGCCGTGTTGGAAGGGGTGCTGTCTATCAGGGTCCAGTTGTTTATACCATCGGGGCTGCGATACAGATGGAAGCCCTGCTCATATTGCGAAGCATCATGCCATATTACATCGACCGATTGAGTGCCGGTGGACGTGGCGGTGAGGCTGAACGGTGCATCAGGACTGTTGAGGCTGTTGAGTGTATCCTGGCAATCGAGGCCCCATTTCAAGATGTAGTAATCGGGAGAAGGTGCACTGCCATGGCAATAAACTGTATCAGCATTAGTGCCTATTGAAGTGAGAAACGTTCCTATGTAAAAGGCATTGCCTTGTTCATCAACCATTACACCCGTTGCCTGATCATAAAATGTAGTAGTGCCTCCTGAGAGTTGCCCGTTCACACATTTGCCGGTAGCAGTGCTAAAAGTCAAGAAGCCCATTTTTGCATTATTGACCGGCACACTAAAATTCGCAGAATCCCAACTGATGGTCCCCCTGGCTTGAAACGAGATGTATAAATGATCCTTTGATGCCCCGAGCATCGGATTAGTATAAGAGGGATTGACGGTTTGAACAGACGGTTTACTTGCCCAAACCAAATGCAAATTTGTGTCTATTTTATATGTTGTGATTAAGCCATTAGGAAGGGTCGTATGCGTTGTGTCACTTTCGAAGTAAGCGCCATTTTTACTTCGCCCGGCACCATACAAACTACCGCTTGAATACGAAAGCCAGTAACACGCCTCATTCAAATAACCCGAAGAGTTAATTGCTTTCAACTGAAAAGAAGTGTCCGTCTTAATCAGATATATAGAAAGTAACGGAGCTGGATTTAAAACCGTTGAAAGAACAGAGACTGGTGTACTACTAATATTAGAAAGGGCGAAATAGATATTTTCATTTTCGTCCAACACAAAATTACCCAGTCCAGAACCTGTATAAGCTATACTGTCTATTAACGCGCCTTTAATGACATTCCCCAAGGAGTCAAGCAAAATAAATGACCTCCCTTTAGGCGGTATTGTATAGTTCCCTACATGTGCTGGTCCGCTGGCACCTGCGTAAACAGTTAAGAAATCTCCAGATTTCAACCGCTTAAAGGCACCAGGCACTAGTCCGCCATCATTTACATTCGTATTCAGATAAAGCAGGTTACCATCTCTATCAAACTTTGAAAACTGCTTGGCCGAAGCCGAATTGTAAGTTGTATCCTTATTTGGTGTATGGATATAAACCGGATTGCCTGTTGATTCCAAATATCCCTGCGTATAAATATTCCCCTCCTCATCCACATCCAAACCCTCTATTATATCTACTCCGTCACCACCCCCTACTCTTACCCAAAGTAATTCGCCACAGGAATTGTATTTGGCCAGAAAGAAATTCGGGTTAAGCCAGTTTACCCCGTTTACATGCACAGTATCGAATACCGGGTACCAGGAAGTTTTACCACCAACGATCAGGTTACCTTCCTTATCAATAGCACTGGCATAAATCTCGTCCGGGTCGGGCTGCGATGAGGTACTGGTAGGAAAACCATCGCCCCCTCCGCGCTGCACCCACTGCCAGTCGGGTGTTTGCGCATGAGGTAAAATGTACAAAAGGTTTATGAAACATGCAGTTATAAACTTCTTATTTAAACCAATAACAAAAAATGACCGTAAACATCTATCTAGTTGCCCTCTGCACATGACTCAGGAGTTTGAAAGGTTACTGGAAACTGACAATCATCAATAACAAATACAATTGTCTGAGAACTGGAGAAGGGAGTACTGTCAGCTATATCAACCCTTAATTCGTTCCAACCATGTATCAAATGATCATTTAGGGGCTGTGCCGGACTTCCATGTAAGGTACTATTATACCACCCGTTAACATTTGCAGTAGTAGAAATGACTGTGTAAGAAAGTGGCAATGCTGTTGCTGGATTATAATAAAACCGAAGGGAAATTACCATGTATCGTGTGCTAGTCAATGAATCGTAAAAACAGGTAATGCATGGAAAATCAGATTCTGTTACACAGCCTGTGTTGCAGGGAACGAATTCCAGATAAATGGGGTTTGATGTGTCAGCACAGGCTAAGTTCCCTACGGTATCCACCATAGCCAAAGTATAGGTACCGGCAACGTCAGTGGTGTCGTTAAACGGTGGGTTGGCAATAATATAATCGGCTTTGAGGTCTTTGTGCGCATCATTTAAAAAACTGCCTTCGTTGTTCCACTTTACATTGCTGCTGTCAATGCCGCGTATAGCCAGGTTCATTTTGGCCAGCCGCCAGGTGGTTTGGTTGCTCTCCTGCCCGTAAATAGAAATGTGGTCGGCAGGGTTTAGTGAAAGTTTTTTGCTCCCGCCATTGGCGGGATTCTTTTTGTAATGGTCCTGGTGGCTTTTTATAAACTTTTCGCTTTGCACAAACATACCACCACTACCGCAGCAAGGATCAAACACACGGCCTTCATACGGTTCCAGCATTTCTACCAGCAGCTTTACCACACTGGCAGGCGTATAGAACTGTCCGCCTTTCTTTCCCTCTGCCAAGGCAAACTCACCGAGGAAATATTCATACACGCGCCCCAGCACATCTTTGCTCTGCGCCTCTTTAGTGCCCAGCACAGCAGTGCTTATTAAGTCAATAAGCCCGCCCACGCTTTGCTTATCGAGTTTTTCCTGCGCATAAACCTTAGGCAGCACACCGCGCAGCGAAGGGTTATCTTTTTCAATGGCATCCATGGCATCGTCAATGTCTTTGCCAATGGTGGGGAGTTTAGCGCGTCCTTGCAGCCAGCTCCACCGCGAGGAAGGCGGCACATAAAAAACTTTCTCAGCTACATATTCATTCTTGTCTTCGGGGTCTGCACCCTGGTATTCACCTTTACCTTCTTTCAGTTTGCCATGCAGTTCTTCAAATGCATCGCTGATGTATTTTAAAAAGATAAGCCCCAGCGCCACGTGCTTATACTCGGCAGCATCCATATTCTTGCGCAGCTTATCAGCGGCTTTCCATAATTTCTTCTCTAAGGCTTCTTCGGCTACTTCTTTTTTCTTCTTGGCCATATCCTCTACCTATTTAGCGATCCTTATACTATTACCGGGCAAGATAAAACTCTCCCTCCGTAAAATACATATTACCGAAATACTCATTTCACTTTCCTCTTGTAAACAATATCCGCCAACAAAATCTTAATCAGCATTACACCCGTAATACTGAAATGATCTTTGCTAAGGACATAGTTCCCCTTAACCTAAACTTTTACATTAAATAACCACTACTCCGAGTTCCCTCCAAACCCGGCTGTTTGCTGACAGGACTTCAAAAATATACTTCTTACTCACTAATTGGTAAAAAATAATGCGGGTTTACAAAAAGGGTATGTTTGACTGATACCCACACATGCTATCTAGGTAGAACGTTTGTTAACAGCTTAGCATCAGGGCTACAGTAATAGCTCCCTCATACCTGTTACACCTTTACTTCAGGCTTCTCATCTACCACACCGCTGTCCTTATTGGCCAGTTGATTTAGCTTGTCCACCTCTTTTGTGAGGGTTGACAGTCTGGCTGTAATCACGGTATTCTGATAGATGGAGACCCCAATGCAGAGCAGGCAAATTCCTGTCCCCATTAACAAGAATATCGGCAAGTAATTACCCCCTCCTCCTTTTGAGTCAGTTTTAACTGGAGAGGCAGGCACTGGTGGTGGCAAACGATAGCTGGAAAAATTAAACGGTAATGGTTTCATGTATACATAATTTAAAAGTTAAAAAATTATCACTAGTCTCTAAAAAATAGGTGCCAAAATCAAGGTTTACTACATTTTGATTGCCGGGGATAGGGTATAAATGCCTGCAAAGAGAAGGGTCCAATCCTTCAAGTACTAATTCTTCTTCTGTAAAATTTGTTCTGGATGCCGTCCATAACGAATCCAAAATTCTGTGGTTATTGAAAAGAATAGGGAGCAAAGTCTTAACTCCATCTCTAAGATGTTTCTGACGTTCTTTTCTCGCTTCCATCGAACAATCATCTGAACAGTAGTCCATGTTTCCATGCTCGGCTTCGAATTCCCCGCCACAGTATTTGCAGATTTTTTCTTCCATATTTTAAGATTTTAAATACTTATGCCTTTTTCGACTGTTTTCTACCCATTCAGACAGTTCTGCCTCTTTAAAAAGCAACTTACGCCCTGACTTGTAAAAAGGGATTTCTTTATTCCCTACTTGACGATAAATAGTAGATTTTGAAAGTTTGAGATATCCGGAGGCTTGTGTGATATCCAAATAGTTTTCCCCATCACTGCTTTCCTGAGCAACTGCATTAGTAAGCAGCGCTTTGCCAACTGTTAAATAGATTAGATCTTCCAGTTCTGAAGTGGTCAAGTCTATTATGCGTTTAGTAATATCCATGAGCTTTAAATTCTGCTCCCAAAATTACGAGAGGGTTTATGCCCTATCCCTGCCCTTAGGCTTGGGGGGCATAAAAGGGGCATTACTTTTTTCTATGGGCCGGTTTGATGTAAGGAACCTTATCTTTTAAAATTCTTCTGGGACTCTCCTTGGTAGGATTTTTAAGGATGTTAAAAGCGTTATCTTTTGAAATAGCTCTGTCTGACTTCCTTTTAGCATCCTTGTAACTGAAGTTTCTATTCATCCACCGTGCCAATAAATCATTGTTGGTACAAACTAGTTTTTGATTGTACTTGCACCTTTTTAAGAATTCAATTAACTGAGAAGCGGGACCATTAAATATGAGACGTTTTGAAACCCGACTCCCTTTACAAAAAAGCTTATCAATACTTTTCTTTCTATCTCCAATCAGATATTTCTTAAACTCGGGAAGCACCTCATCAATAAATTCATCAGTAAAGCTCACCTGCTTCTCTATCTCTTGTTTCTGACCTTTATTCGATTTGCTTCGTTCTGCTTTTGCAGGGACAAATTCTAATCCAACCTTCCGCTTATCCGGTTTAGGTTCATCCTTGATAACTGCACTCAAATCAAATTCTCTTTTCTCCACTTCCTTCTCCTCCTGCTTCTCTACCCACTCCATGATTCTTGCCAGCCTTTCACCATCTACTTCTACAGAAAAGTTCTTTAAAAAGTCGGCAACTGCAAATTCAATATATCTGAAGTAAGGCCCCTCCTTATTGGGATAATTGGTCTCAAAATCATTTCGATGGTAGTCGAGTATACGTCCGAGCCTGAATTTATCAGACAAGAGCAACTTTAACGCCAGTAGAAACAGGAAATTTGTATGGCCGGCATGTATAAGAATTTTGTACCCCGCCCGAACACACGTATCAATATCGGTTTCCCAAACTTCAAAAATGCATTTAAAGAGAAAGTCTATTCTCTTATTTAAATCTTCAATCCCTACACCTCTCCATGTAAATGATTTTCCGGAACTCGAAATATAGTCTTTGTACTGTTTGTACACTTCCACAATATCTATATCATATCGGTGCCATACATTCGCCCTTGGAAAATCATCAATGCTCATTCTACAAAACAACTAAAACCCCCAGTTACGGCAAAACCATTCTTTTCAAGAGCGAAAAAAAATGCAGCTTATTTTGTATAAAAATATTGCACTGAACAGAGCTGATTACAGAGATCGCATGAAAATCAAATTTTGTATGCTAAATTGTATGCTAAGAAAATGAAAACGCTTTATGACAATGTCATAAAGCGTTGATTTCCAGTGCACCCGAAGGGAGTCGAACCCCTAACCTTCTGATCCGTAGTCAGATGCTCTATCCAGTTAAGCTACGGGTGCTATTGTGGTAACGTTTATCACCGAAATCTGCAAAGCAGATAAGGGTGTATTCCTTTAAAAGGACGGCAAATATAAAAACTTCGACAAAAGTCAAACACTTTTAGCTATAGGACTTGACGGAAATAATACCTGATTTAGTGACGCCTGCCTTGTTCTTTGAAGAAAAACACCGCAGCACCAAAATTTTATCATAAAAGTTCAAATTAAATCTACTCTTGAAAGAAACATTCAGTGTTTTCCTTCGTTAGTCCAATTATTTCTCTTTTCTTTATGCGTATTGAACCCTCTGATAAAATGAAAACGTTTTCCCTCCTTTTTTTACTGTTTAACCTGCTTGTCTGCACTGCGCAGAAACACGTGTATGATATTGTTTTGTTTGGGAATAAAATCGGACAAACGGTGGTAGAAAGAATTGATAAAGGGAATGGCGTGATGGAGTATAAACTCAACAGTCAATCTAAAGTGAACGCGCTGTTCGTTAAGAAGACTTCAGAGATGGATTACGATATTATGTATCGCAATGGTCAACTGTTTTCTTCGTATGTGAAAAACGTAAAGGATGGGGTAACTGAAATATCGGATGTGCTGTGGCAAGGCACCCAATATTTGATTACAAAAGGAGCGGAGATGCTTCATTTATCTAATCCGATTGATTTTTCTTCTATTCATCTGTACTGGACAGAACCTAAAGGTAAAAGCGATATTTTTTCAGAGAGGTTAGGAGAGTATTGCCACTTTACCAAAACCGGTGAAGGCGAATATGTGTGCAAATTAGCCGATGGGGTTAGCAATATTTACCGATATAAAAACGGAGTGCTGTACGAATTGGAAATGAGTAAAGGGGCAAGCGTTTTTCTTCGCTTGGTGCAATAGGCGATTCAACTGACCTGATTTCTCTTTACCTCTATCATCAACAAAGTGTCAGTGGTCACTTTCCATTAACTTTGAAACTTTGATTAATGACCGATCCAAATCAAATGGGATGTTAAACCAATGAAACGTCTGTTCAAAATAATATCTGTTCTGCTGGCGGGAGTTCTACTGCTCAGTATTTATCAGTGCAAAAATACAGGGCAATTGGCTCACCTTCCCGGAATCGGAAATGCCAAGCCGGAGCGGCCACCCAATATTGTGGTGATATTGGCAGATGATCTCGGCAAGTTTGATTTGTCTTTATATGGCGGCTTGAATATTGCCACCCCTCACATTGACTCTATCGGTATTAACGGAGTTACTTTTGATTACGGGTATTCTACCGCTCCCATTTGCGCTCCGTCAAGAGCCGGCTTATTGACCGGCAAATATCAACAGCGTTTTGGCTTTGAGTTTTTACCTCATCGCAACTATCCGAACTCCGGTCTTGAGAAACTTTTTTTGCGCTGGATGACGCGCAAAACAAAATGGAGTATTCAACAAGATGCCAATGCTCCGAAAAATAAACTGAGTCGCCAAAACGGGCTGACCACTAAAGTTCACACCTTAGCCGAGGTGCTAAAATCAAACGGCTACAAAACAGGAATTTTCGGGAAGTGGCATTTGGGCACAGCCGATTCTTCAAAGCCTAATAATCGCGGATTTGATGAGCAATACGGTTTCTATGAAGCCTTTGCTTTGTATGCCGATAAACACGCCAAAGACATAGTGAACTACAAGCACATTGACGATTTTAAAGATCGCTGGATGTGGCGCAAAGGGGGTAAAGGTGAGAGCCGCATTCGCTTAAACGATAGTATCATTGACGAGAAGGAGTATCTCACTTTTGCTATTGCCAAAAGAGCCGTACATTTTATTGACAGCAACAAAAGCCGCCCTTTCTTTCTCTACGTTCCTTTCAATGCCCCACACGAACCATTTCAGGCTCCGCGAAGTTACTACAACAAGTTGTCCAACATCAAGGATGAAAACAAACGGATTTATTACGCGATGATACTTGCGCTTGATGATGCCGTGGGGATGATTATGAATGAACTGCGCCAACAAGGCTTAGAGGAGAATACCTTAGTGGTGTTTACCAGTGATAATGGGGCCGCTACTTATACCAATGCAGTGACCAACTTTCCACTCAAGGGCGGTAAGTTTATGAATTTTGAAGGGGGCATCAACATTCCTTATATGATGCAATGGACCGGTACTTTGCCTCGAAAGAAAACCATGGATATGATGGTGAGTCAGTTAGATATTTTTGCAACGGCTTGCCATATCGCCAACATCAACACCGATTCGCTGGATTTAGATGGCGTGAATCTGATTCCCTACATTAAAGGATTGCGATTAGATAAACCTCACCGCGAACTCTTCTGGCGCAGTGGTTACAACTATGCCGCTCACCTGAACAACTGGAAAGTAATTATTGATGACGAGCATCAAACCATTGAACTCTATAATTTGGCGAAAGACAGAGGCGAACACTATGATGTGAAGGAGAACCATGCCGCCATTTTGGCGCAACTTAGAAGGGATATACAAAAATGGGACAGCGGTTTGATAGCCCCGAGTTGGCCCTGGATTTTGAACTATAAAGTGGTGATAGATGGGGAAACATACTATTTCGCTGTTTAAGGCTTTTGTCTTTGCCGGTTTCTCTTTAATGATGTGGCTCACTGCTTGCCACTCGCCAGCAGGGAGCCATCAGCAATGCTCTAATCATCTTCCCGATACAAAATTTACGGATACCGTTTTTCATTTCTCTGCTTCTGAGGAGATGAAGAATAACTATTCGGGAATGGCTCTAATTCCTGCCGGAGAATTTAAGATGGGAGCCGTAGCCGGTGACTCTTTTGCTCGCGAAGAGGAAAGCCCCAAACACTTAGTGAACGTAGATTCGTTTTGGATGGATTCTACCGAAGTCACTAACCGCGAGTTTCAGCAGTTTGTAAATGCGACTCATTATAAAACTACGGCTGAACGAATGTCCGACAAAGGCTCTCTGGTGTTTCGCCCCTCGGTTTATAATCTTAAAAAGGATTTAAGCTGGTGGAGTTTTGTTGCCGGTGCAGATTGGCGGCATCCTTATGGTCCCAACAGCAATATTGATACGATGGGAAACTATCCGGTGGTACATGTTTCGTGGTATGATGCGATGGCCTATGCCAGTTGGGCAGCAAAGCGCTTGCCTACTGAGGCCGAATGGGAATATGCTGCCCGCGGGGGATTGACTGATGCCGTTTTTCCCTGGGGAAATGAAAATCCGGAGGCAGTGCGCCATGCCAATGTTTTTGAAGGGGAGTTCCCGAATTTAAACACGGCTACCGATGGATTTGCGGAATGGGCACCGGTAGCCTCTTATTCAGCCAATGCTTACGGCTTGTACGATATGAGCGGAAACGTGTGGGAATGGTGTGCCGATAAATATCACTCCGCGTATTATTCCTACTGTGCCGATAATGATATTGAAAACCCTATAGGCCCGGAAAAAAGTTACGACCCCGAAAGAAAGTTTGAAGAGCAGCGTGTGATTCGCGGAGGCTCGTTTATGTGCAACAAAAGTTATTGTGCCGGCTACCGGGTATCGGCCCGAAACAAAACCACCCCGACCACCTCCTTGATGAATGTGGGCTTTCGCTGCTGTAGAGATGGGGCAAAGAAGGAGCGAATTCCTTAGCTGGAGGGGTAGAAATTATCGGAGAGTTTAGCAGCCCGTTTCCCTTATACATCTTCGGAAAATCTGGTAACTCCCTAAGCAATTGAGACAAATCTCTGAGGTGGCGCGACAAACCCCCAAAAGCTGCGGAAATTCCCCAAACAACTGTAATAATCCTCCAAGAAATTCTGATAATCCCCCAAGCAACTGCCACTCCTCCAAGAAACTGCGGCAATTCCTTCTGCAACTGCGAGAATCCCTTCATCAACTGCGACAAAACCTTCGG
>CAZQYO010000048.1:372-12652 GCA_964597415.1 uncultured Chitinophaga sp. | reverse complement strand
TAGGATTTACCACCGGAAAAAGGGCGACAAAGCCGATAAAAACTAAATGTATGAAGGTATTAAAATAGCTCAACATGATTTTCGTAATTTGATTATTGCCGGAAGTCTATGGATAAGATGTGTCGCACATTTCTGCTACAGTTATTTTTCTTCAGCCAAATATAGAGGAATGTCGGTGGATAAGAAGCGGCTTTTCTACATCTCACTTTAGCCTATACAATCGCCTGCCTTTTGAGCAAGATCATACCACTAACTGAGTTTTAATTGCCTTTCTTTGCCTTGCAAAAAACATCATCAGCTTGTCACATTTAGCAATATGAAAAAGAAGAAGTTAGAAAAAAAGAAAATAGCCGTTTGGTTAGATCATCAGGTTGCTCATTTAATAAAACTCAAAAACGAGAAAGTAAGTGTAAAGACAATTGAGTCGGGCAAAGAGTCGCAGGTAAGAATAGAAGGCGAAGGGACTAACGGAAGCAAGTTGAGCAAAACTCGTTCTTCAAATCAGGAATTTAAAACTCACCAAAGAGAGCAGAATAGTGCGTTGAAATATTACAAAGAACTGTTCGCGACCATAGCAAAGGCAGATATTATTTATCTGTTTGGCCCGACTACTGCAAAAGAGGAATTGCTGAACCTTATTCTAAAAACAACTCCTCCTCACAAGAGAACCTTCGTTGTAGATTCAGCGGATACTTTGACTTTTCCCCAAATGATTTCTCGCGCTAAAGCGGTGTTGGGAGAGTAGTTTTTTCAACTCTACCATCATCTTTTTCTTGCCAAGAGCTATGAAATCTTTTTGAGTTTAGCCATATAAAAGCCATCAAAGCCCGATAGTGAAGGAGAGATTTTTCTTTCGAGCAATAATTCAAATCGTCCGTTTTGGCGGGCTAAAAATTTCTCTATTTGCCTTTCATTTTCACTGGGCAGTATGCTACAAGTGGAATACACCAACAGCCCTCCCGATTTCAACATCGGAGCATATTCATCTAAGATTGCTGCTTGTTTGAGGAGCAATTCCTGAATGAATTTTGGGGAAAGACTCCACTTGGCATCGGGCTTTCTACGCAATACGCCCAATCCCGAACAAGGTACATCTAACAAAATGCGATCTACTGATGATAATAGTTTTGTTTGTGTTCCCACCGTCATTTTATCAGCGGGAATGGTTCGTATAATCAAACTTCCGGCACGGGCAGCTCGGTTTTGAAGTTGCTCTAACTTTTTCTCATTTACATCAATCGCCAATATCTCTCCCTTGTTTTCCATCAGCGCACTGATGTGAAGGGTTTTGCCTCCGGCTCCGGCACAGCCATCAATCACCAACATCTCCGGTTTCGCATCTAAGAAGGGAGCCACCAACTGAGAGGATACGTCTTGAATTTCGAATAAGCCACCTTTATAAGCGGGATAATTTTTAAAGTTCTTGCGACCTGTAATGATAAGCGCATCGGGCGCTTCTTCGGAATCGTTGCCATCAATTCCATCGTTTGCCAACAGTCGCTTTACAGTTTCTTTATTCGACTTTAAAGTATTTACCCGGATACTCAGAGGAGCGCGAGTATTCAATGCTTTTAATTCCCTGCCCCAGTTATCGCCTAACTCTTTTTCACCCAGTTCGTCTAACCAATCGGGAATAGACTCGCGAACCTTTCGGATTGTATGCGCTTCACGGTATCGTTGTAATATTTCGCTTTGATTCAGTGCGGCAAATTCACTCCAATCAGTGAGAGGCACTTCTTCTATAATTAATTTGCTGCCCAGCATTTTCCAAAGCGCATCTTCTGCGTCTGCTGTGGTATCGCTGCAAAATTCATACAAACGTTTGTAGCGGATAAGCGTGTAAATGTTATCGGCAATGAAATTTCGATCGCGCGAACCCCAGTTCTTGTTGGAGGAGAGGAGGTACTCTACTACCTGATCAGCTTGCTTTTTCTCGAAGAAAACGTCCTTTAATCCGTTGATGACTGCGGCAACAAGATTGCGGTGTAACTTCATCAATGTTGGATCAGAATTTTACCGGTGTATGATTTTCCTCCGCTTTGCAACCGAACAAAATACAGTCCTTTGGGTAAAGCAGAAGTATTGATACGAATACTCTTTGTGTTCACGGTATAACTAAGCTGAACATCTTCACCCAGCATATTGTATAGCTGCAATTGCGGGTGTGACAAGTCGCGGCCACTCAAATCACATTCCATATAATCACCGGCCGGATTGGGAAATACTCTTAATTGGAGGTTGTCCGGCAATATTTTATTTATTGCCAAAGGCGTAGCTTCCGGATCCCAAACAGAATCGGAGTATAAGGTTAAGCCACCCCGTGAGTTGCCGATAAGGTATTCCATTTTGCCATCCTGATTCAAATCGGCCATTGAGAAAGTAGATTTACTGCCTACCGGATGCTTCAGCAAATCAGAGTCAATCAACTGAAATGCTCCACTGCGCAGGTGGTTAGGATCTATGAGATACTCAAAAATATTTCCGCGATAGGAACCGGTAAACAACAGCATATTACCGGCAGAATCTTTGGTAAGGAAGGGACAGGTATAACCTTCTACATATCCGGGAAGATTTACGTTTATGTTCCCGAAATAAGAATTGACAGAATCTTGACTGAATTGGGGATTAGACGGTGTTCCAAAATTCCAGTAGTAAGATATTTTACCGTCTTTTTTCCCCACTACGAGATCATTCAGCGAATCGCCATTTACATCGCAAATAAAGGGGGCAGAGTATTGACCTACATCTATGCCGAAGTATTGCGGAGTAGTCATAGAAGGAAAGTTAGCTTGAGTGGTACCGGTATTTTTAAAGAATTGTAAGAAACCGTTTGAATCGCCAACTATCATGTCTGCTTTTCCATCGCCATCCAAATCGCCAAAGGCGGGATGCATCCCTATCAAACCGAAATTGCTGAAAAGGTTGTAATCATCCGTCCACAATCTAAAACGGGGAGAAGTCGAGGTGCCGATGTTTAAGTACACCGCCAAAGCAGATTTATAAGTTAGGAAAGGACGGAAGTAACCAAAGTTCCCCACTACAATATCCATCAGTCCATCGCCATTAAAGTCAAAGAAAATGGCTTTAGAATCGGTGCCGAAATCCAGGGAATGATGCACTAAAAAAGAATCGTTCTGATAGGCGAACTGGCAGGCCGTGTTTCCGGTATTTCGGTAATACATCACATTGTTTACATCTTCGCCACCTGCGCGGGCATCCGGTGCAATTAATAGATCTTCCATGCCATCATTGTCGGCATCTATGCCATAAGCAGCCGGAAACACCGGTTGAATAATTGGCACATCGCAGGAAGGGAAAGTAGAATCCCAATAACAGATGTTGGCATAACTGCTGTCACCACAGTTTTGAACAAACACAATGTTGTTGAACGAAACATCCCCAATCAGCAAATCCACATCATGGTCATTATCGGCATCAAAGCTATACAGTGTAGAGCCGCTGTGGCGTTCGCCTCCACTTGGCGGGGATGCTTGCCCGCCACCTCCTTTGCAGGTCTCATTCAGGTTAATGCCGTTGGTGAGTGAGTTCTCGGAAAAATTACCCCAACACATAGTGGCATCAATAAATTTCAAGGAATCCACATCGTAATTTGGATCTCCCAAATGTTCCATCGTTTGGTTCTCATAATATTCTACTGCGGCTCCAAAAATGCCATAAGTGAGTACATCTATATCTCCATCCCGGTTCACATCGGTAAATACCGGAATGTCATCTACATTTATCCAGATGTTTACATCGTATTGGTTGTTGTAATTGTAAAGCAGGAGAGGACTTACGGAATCAAAACGCAAATGGTTGTTATCCATGCTCCCTTTAAATACCCGCACCCCGCCATTGGCCCATGCAAAAATATCGGGGATACCATCCATATTGTAATCTCGGATTAAGGCCCACTGCGCAAGATCGGGAGGGAAAAGTTCCTCGTATTGAGGGGCATATTCAAAAGTAGTGTCGCTGTTATTGTTATGATTAATATACGTGAGCACCTTGTTGCCTACTCTGTCAAATACAAATAAATCGGGAATGCCATCTCTATTCAGGTCGCAGGGAGAAAACTGAGGTGAGTTCATGCCTCCTGTCCAGGGAGCGTGTAGGGTCTGTCCGTTGCGTTCAACCGGTATGCTGATAACCCGGTGTTTGGGGGTTTGTGCAAAGAGGAAATGGAGAGAACTGAGAGCAAATAATAAGAGCAGATGGTACTTTTTCATTTTACTAAGTTGAGAAAATCTTTTAAGGATGTCCGTTAAATGAAATGTTGAGTCATTAGAAGGGATAACCGATGGCTAACTGAAACTGCCCTTTTCTGAACTGTGCGTTTTGAAAAAGCCAGCGATTATTTTCCTCTTTTCGCGGGTCGCGCAGTGGGAAACCATAATCGAAGCGGATAACAAAAAAGTTAAAGTCTAACCGAAGACCGGCCCCGGCATCTATCGCAAATTCTTTCCAAAAGCGATTGAACTCAAAGTTCCCATTTTCGCGATTATCTTTTCTAAGAGTCCACACATTTCCCGCATCCACGAATAATGCTCCTTTGAGCCATTTGTAAATATCAAAACGAAACTCAGCATTCAACTCCAGTTTAATATCACCGGTTTGGTTAAAGAATCCGATATTCCTTTTTTCGCCCGTTTCGGGGTTGTAGGCGGTGCTGTCCACATAGCCGCCTGGCCCTACTTCACGAATCAAAAATCCGCGAAGGCTGTTGGGCCCTCCTACAAAAAACTGTTTGATAAACGGCAGCGCATAACTGTTGCCGTAGGGCACTCCAATTCCTGCCGTGGTACGGATGGCGAATAAACCGTGGTTTCTGATTCGGAAATAATTTCGCCAGTCACCTTCTACTCTAAAATACTGTGAGAAAGGTTTTTTGAAAATATAATAGATGGAATCATGCGCACTGTGAAGGTTTGCCAGTTTAAATCCTCCGTAAATGATGTTTCCGGCTGTTTCTAAGTTCATTTTAAAATACATGTACCTCCGGTCCTTTTGCGTCCGTTGGTTATTGTACACGAAAGTGTAATTAGGCCCTATGATAATTTGCTCTTCATAGCTGCTCTTTAAAATGGGGATGGAGTCGAGCCTTCGCTTGAACTCTGCACCTGTTTTGGGTAACAGGTAAAAGGTGATGGTAATCGGATTGAGCAAATGCAGCATGGTTACATTCTTATTCCATTCGTAACCAAACGATGCCGTGAAGTTATGCAACTGATAGAGGAAAACCACATTGCCCGAAGTGTCGAAATCGAAGCGGTGTTCAAAGTTATAACCGATGTTTAGGCGGGTTTTGGGTCTTGTGTTTTGCGTAAACCGAGGGATCTTGAAAGGGAATAGAAACCGGTTGAGATAGTAAGTGAAAGAGGAGTTGATATTAGAAGTAATGATTTGCACTTTTTTCGCTTTGCTGAATTTTACCTGAACACCTGCTGAGGCATCCACCAAAAACTGATCGGCTCGCTTAGACAAGTTTTTGTTTTTGTAAGAAATGGAGGCAGCTGTGCCGAAAAGCCCTTCGTTAGTCACGTTGGCTTCTATGGTTCCTGAAATGGATTGCCGTTTAGCGGGGGTCAATGATACAATGCAATCTAAATAATTGCCATCGCGGCCTTTTGCTTTGGTAAAGTCCACCGTGATAAATTTAAAAATGCCTAACAAGGACAGACGGTTGATCGTTCTGATTTCGCGATTTCTGTTATACAACTGTCCACGTTTCATAAAAATGGCATCGGCTAATATTCTTTTTCGGAGGATCGTTTTCTTAGAAATCACATAATATTCACTGCTGTCACCGGTCACCAGAGTGTCGCGCCTCATGGTGTCGTTCAATATCTCCGAAGCAAAATCGGTAGTGATGTAAAAGTTATTCAAACGGTATTGCTCATGCCGGGTGCTGTCACTGGGCGGAATGATATTTACTTTAATGTTTACGCTTTTTGTTTTGCTGATGGTATCCAGTTCAAAGCTCACATACTCTCGGTTGAAGTAGTAAAATCCCGAGTTTCGCAAGAGCCCTTCAATACGGTCGCGTTCATTTTTCAAGTTAGCAATATCAAACCGCTCACCGGTTTTCAGCAGTGAGGCCTTCTTGGTATTGTAAACCAAAGAATCGCATTTGTATTTGCCAACTACATACTCCACTGTTCCTATATTCCATACCGGCCCGTTGTGAAGCCTGTAAGTAACTACTGTTCTTTTCTTTTTAGTGACAATGGTATCTGTAACGGTAGCGTAGAAATATCCGAAATTGAACATGTAGTTTTCATACAGCCTAACCGTCTTTTCTGTCAGCGCGGTGTCTAACACTACGGGAGGTTCGCCTACTTTATCAATTATCCATTGTTTAAAACGGGTCAGTTTTTTACTGTGGGCGGCAGAATTGTAAAGCCACATTCGGAAAGGTAAAATGCCTAAAAATTTGCGGTTGGGTTTTTGTGCGGCAATAGCGGCAAAGTCGTTTTTGATTTTATCGCGCTCCAGCACAGGCATCACCTTTTTTGGTATCGCGAATTTATTTCTCACCAACAGGCTTTTGCCTTCCGGCAGGTTCTTCGCTACCTTACAGGAAGGCAGAAGAGAGAGGAGGCATAGCATTAAGCAGAAATGGAAAAGTATGGGTAAGAAATTCTTCCGCATTAAAAAATCAATTTATTTCCATCTTTAGCCTTCATTATGCTTTCTAAAAAACAAAACGGATTTATCCGTTCGCTTCATCAAAAGAAATTTCGCCAAATGTATGGCAAATTTTTGGTTGAAGGAGATAAGCCGGTGCAGGAGTTACTCGCCTCTGATTTTAAAGTGTACTCTCTTATTTCTGTTGAAGGATGGCAGCCGGAAGATAGTTCTAAGGACATAGAGCATTTTACGGTAAGCACAGAGGAACTAAAAAAGCTGTCCACCCTGGAGAATCCCAAAGAGGTGATTGCGGTAGCCGGCATTCCCAATACAGAGTTATTCTCCTCTAATTTTGAAAGACCTAAAGGCTTGGTTATTTGCTTAGATAATCTCAACGATCCGGGAAATGCAGGCACTATTATCCGCCTTGCCGATTGGTTTGGATTACCTGCGGTTTATTTCTCCCAAAATTCGGTAGATATATATAACCCCAAAGTGGTGAGTGCCGCTAAAGGCTCTCTGTTTCGGGTGCATTGCCAGTACACTGATTTGAAAAAATTATTTGAGCAACATCCGCAAATACCCGTGTATGGCACTTTTATGGAAGGTGAAAATATGTACGATGCGGAACTCGCTAAAGATGCTTTCATTATTATCGGTAACGAAGCCAATGGTGTAGGGGAGGAGTTGTTCCCGTACCTGACTAAACGGATTACTATTCCTTCATTTGGCAAAGCCGAATCCCTTAATGCGGGGGTGGCCACGGGTATTGTGTTGAGTGAATGGAAGAGGCGACTTAGTTAGGGTATTTCCGTAAATGATTCTGCTTTCGTTTCTGTCAGAAGCAAATTCGATGAAGTGATGGCAAGAGAAGATAGTAAAGCGTCTAAGCACTTTAATTATTGAGCAAAATAGAAGTTTTAACCAATCTTGCGGTGAAATCTATTTGGGGTAAGAGGGAGTGGAATTATTAAAATCATTACGTTTGAACCGATGAGATTATGGTTAATGATAGGCACCGGTAGTTTTATAGGCGGAGTTTTGCGCTTTCTGATTTCTCAATCTGTGCAATCCAAAACCCCTTTCGCTTTCCCATTTGGCACTTTGGCGGTGAATATTATTGGTTGCTTTGTTATCGGAGCTGTGTTTGGCATAGGAGAGAAAGCGCACCTTTCGTCCGAATGGCGTTTGTTCATTATGACCGGTATATGCGGAGGCTTTACTACCTTCTCTGCTTTTGGTTTGGAAACAGTTTCTCTGTTTCGCGATGGGCAAACCCTGTATGCTTTTACCTATGTTCTCAGCAGCATTTTGCTCGGTCTATTAGCTACTCTTAGTGGGATTCTGTTATTTGAATAGAAGAAATGAAATTCGATGACTGGGTTTTTTATCTGCCGACATTGTTTTGCAAACGGATTACGCGATTAATGATATTTTTGAACGAGCGGAATTAAACGCAAAGATTAGTATGAAAAAACGGTTCTCTTTTCTCCCCTTATTTCTGATCGCTTTTATGGTATCGCAAGCGCAGGTGGGGATTAATATTCTGATACCGGACAGCAGTGCCATTTTGCAATTAGAATCGAATAAAAAAGGATTAGGACTTCCGCGCCTTACCACGGCACAGCGCGATGGAATAGTAAGCCCGCTGAAAGGTCTTACCATTTTCAACACACAAGATAGTTTGATTGAATACTGGAACGGAGAGTGTTGGTTAAAAGCCTACGAAAGGAATTGCTACGAGTGCGAGTTTGCCATGACCATTGATGACCCCACCGATACTTTAGACCGAATTACATCCGATACGGTATTTAGCACCATTACCATTCATCAAACTCACGGCAATCAGGATATATCTGTTATTTACTTAGCCTCTTTGCCGCAAGGGCTTACCGTTCACTTTAATGGCAACCCCACTATTGATTCGTCCGGCAGTTTACAAGTAGTGGTGCAGGCTGATATGTGCGCCCCCATAGGAGGAAATTACCCGATTATCATTCAGGCCTTTTGCGATAACACCATCCACTTCTTAACGTACAATGTGTATGTAAGGCCACCTCAGCAGTTTACTATTCCTACCGATCAAATTGATTACAACCTGCAAACGGTGAATAACCTCTCAGGCGGAACTCCCCATTTTGTATTGCTTAATATCAATAATGCGGTAGAACTAAAGTCTTCGGTGAATACTAATCCGGCTTACACCAGTGGGAACATTGATGCTAACTCTTTGGTTTGTATCGTCAATAATGGCGACATCCTCGGACGTGGCGGAAACGGTGGCGGATTCAACTTTAACGGCAGCCTGCTCATAGCGGGAGGCAATCCGGGTGATCCGGGTGGCGATGCCATGAATCTTACTTCTCGCACTATTCTTCAGAATAACGGAGCCATTTATGGAGGCGGAAGTGGCGGTGGTTCAGTGGGCTTTGCCATCGGCACTCCCAGTATTCCAATCATCGGTTCTATTGTTCTCGGTTTTGGATTTTGTGGCGGAGGAGGGGCAGAGGCCGGACAAGGTGGGGTAGTAAATCAAGGAGGAGGAATTACGCTTGGCTTATTTCAAAATGGCGGGGATGCGACTTGTTGTGTCGGCTCTATCCCGGGGGCAGGGCCTCAGGCAAACTATCCTATCAGTATCCCCATCAGTATTGCGACTATCAATATTACCCCAACGGCTCATGGCGGTGATGGAGGGGCTTTTGCACAAACGGGAACTCAAGGATATTTGGATATTGCCCTTCAGGTTTGTGTTAACATCCCTATTATCGGCAATATTTGTATCAATATTCCCATTCCGGGAGGCTTGCTGCCTTTTTACGGCCCTCAGAGCGGACTACCGGGCAAAGCAATTAAACGAAACAATCATCCATTAACGGGAATTCCCGATGGCAGCTACAACAGTGCTCAGGTAAAAGGAGTAGTTAGCCCTAATTAATTATAGAAACATGAAAAAGCTATTTATCGCCCAGTTACTATTTGTCATTAGCACTTCGCTATTTGCGGGCAAAGGTTATCTCATCACCCAAAAGTATTTAGGTCAGTCAAAAAACGACATCACCGTAACCTGGTATGTAACGGACGTGGATTGTAAACTCAAAATGGTATTTGGAGATGGGTCATTGAACAGCACCACTTACTTTATTCCCGACACTAAACGCAGTGTTATCCTGACGTATAATGACGGGCCGGTGCCGGCAGGGGTGCAGCGCTCCTATTTTATTATTCCCGTAGAGCAAATTCAGCAGGGAAAAGAAGCAGATGTATCGCGCATCACAGTGACTCAAACCGGGGAAACCAAAACCATAGGCGGGTTGAAGTGTGAGAAAGTAATGATTCGCACTAATCGCAATGAAACTGAAGTGTGGCTGTCAAAAGATTTTAAACCGCAGTTTTACAAGTTCTCCACCTACTTTAGAGATAATCTCGCATTGGCCGGGTTAAACGAAGAGCACCTTAAAGGGTTCCCTATGGAATACACCACTAAAGATCTGGAAGGTAAAGTAATCAGCTCTTATCAGTTTATTTCGGCAGAGCAGAAGGATTTAACCGAGTCAGACTTTACCGTTCCTGCCGACTACAAAAGTCCCAGCCAAATCACAAACTCCGGAAAGAACTAAGCTTCCCTTTACTTCAATATTTTATTTTCGCAGCCCCGTTAAACTGCTTGCATGGCAGTAGAGTAAAATATTGGTATGACCCTTATAGAAGAAATAGAAAAGCGAAGAACCTTTGGTATTATCAGCCACCCCGATGCGGGAAAAACTACTCTCACCGAGAAGTTGCTGCTTTTTGGAGGAGCGATTCAGGTAGCGGGAGCCGTAAAGAGCAATAAGATAAAGAAAACCGCGACCAGCGATTTTATGGAGATAGAAAAGCAGCGCGGAATTTCTGTGGCTACCTCTGTAATGACGTTTGAATATCGCGATAAACTCATCAATATTCTCGACGCCCCCGGTCACAAAGATTTTGCCGAAGATACTTACCGCACTCTCACTGCGGTTGATTCGGTAATAATGGTGGTAGATTCCGTAAAAGGAGTAGAGGAGCAAACGCGCAGACTGATGGAAGTGTGTGCTATGCGCAAAACTCCCGTCATTGTGTTTATTAATAAAATGGATCGGGAGGGTCGCGACCCTTTTGATTTGCTCGATGAAATTGAAAAGGAATTGAAAATAAGAGTGCGACCTTTGTCTTTACCTATTAACCGAGGGAGTCTGTTCAAAGGAGTTTACAATCTGCATAAAAAATACTTAAACCTCTTTAAACCGAGCACTACTAAAGTAGCTGATTCGATGCTTCAAATTCAGGATATTAATGACGCTATATTAGAAAAGGAAATTGGCGAAAAAGATGCCGCTCAACTTAGAGAAGATGCCGAAACGGTTGAAGTAGTGTACGATAACTTTGATGTGAACGAATATCTGAAAGGAAATCTCGCACCTGTATTTTTCGGCTCTGCCGTCAATAATTTTGGAGTGCAGGAGTTGTTAGACACTTTCGTAGAGATTGCTCCCCAGCCGCGCGGACGTGAAACAGATACTCGGTTTGTAGAGCCGCAGGAAAGTAAAATGACCGGCTTTATCTTTAAAATACACGCCAACTTAGATCCCAAGCACCGCGACCGCATCGCCTTTTTGCGTATCATCAGCGGAAAGTTTGAACGGCACACCTATTACCATCACGTTCGCTTGAACAAGAATTTTCGTTTTAGCACTCCGGTTACATTTATGGCGCAAAGCAAAAATATAGTAGAAGAAGCTTTTCCGGGAGATGTGGTAGGGCTATATGATACCGGTAATTTTAAAATAGGAGATGTGCTGTCACAGGGCGAAGATTTTCAAATCAAAGGTATCCCCAGCTTTTCGCCTGAAATATTTAAGGAGTTGATTAATACCGACCCGATGAAGAGTAAGCAATTAGAAAAAGGAATATCGCAGTTGACGGATGAGGGAGTGGCGCAGTTGTTTACCCAACAGCCGGGCAATCGCAAGTTTGTAGGAACTGTAGGCGAGTTGCAGTTTGAAGTAATTCAGTATCGCTTGCAGCATGAGTATAATGCTTCTTGCCGCTTTCAGCCGATTAACATGACGAGGGCTTGCTGGCTTCGCTCTGCTAATCCGCAAAAATTAGAAGAGTTTATTCGCTTCAAATCTACTAGTATTGTAGTAGATAAAGATGGCCACTTGGTGTACCTGGCACCGTCAGAATGGTTTCTGAAAATGGAGCGGGACAATAATCCTGAAATTGAATTTCACTTTGACAGTGAGTTCAAAACTGAACTGGCATAAGCATCTCTAAGAGCAAATGCCTACCATGCCCCACTTGCACCGATATGTGGTGGGGGGGAATAGTGCCTCTCTAATAAAATGAAGCAGGTTTCAGTCTCTAAATAGTAGGGAAATATGAACCCCCAAGGCATTACTTACTTTCAGCAAAGTAAGCGCAGTAGCATTGGTTTTACCATTTTCTAACCGCGAAAGGCTTGCCTTTTCAAAGCGGCACAAATCGGATAGTTCGTATTGATGTATTTTTTTCTCCTTTCTGATTTTTTTAATGTTTTTTCCTATTCGGGTCAATAGTTCTTTGTCGGTCATGTTTGGTAATTTAGTTCCAAAAATTCCTAAGTAACGGGGTGCTTTGTTTCTAC
>CAZQYO010000048.1:0-362 GCA_964597415.1 uncultured Chitinophaga sp. | reverse complement strand
AGCCATGAGGCTTATTATGTATGATAATAGTCATAGAATCGAATGAAATTTGACATTTCTGAGAGATAATTGTCATAATATTGAGGGGGAATTGTTGTTATATTTATCGGGTTTTATTCTCTGTTTCATTGGAAAGAAATACGTATCTATCGCTCTATGTTCAATGGCTCAAGCGCATTTGACGGGTGCAACACTACCACATAAACACAAAAGAGAGCCTGTAGTAACAAAGGCTCCCTTTCGTGTTTCAGTTGTTGGAGGTGATATTACCGCGAAACAACAAAACTTGTTCTGCTCATTCCCTTCGCGCTCAGTACTTGCAGCAGGTATGAACCTTTAGCCAATTCACTTACGTTAATGGC
>CAZQYO010000047.1:0-12757 GCA_964597415.1 uncultured Chitinophaga sp. | reverse complement strand
GCGACCGGTTCAAAGACGAAGTGACGGAAATAAACCAAGTAATCAATAAAGGCGGTTTGAAGAAATTTAAAAAGTTGAAGTAGCCCATCGCTTCGCCACGTTGCCTTTGCCTGTATTATTATTTCAAGTAGGTTTGACGGTATGAAAAAACTAAGGATTGTTTTCATGGGAACCCCTGAGTTTGCAGTGCCGATGTTGGAAGAGCTGATGCGTTCGGAACATCAAGTGGTAGGAGTGGTTACCGCTCCCGACAAGCCTGCGGGGCGAGGCATGAAATTAGCTGAAAGTGAAGTCAAGCAATTTGCCAAGCAGAGCGGACTCCCACTTATGCAACCCGAAAAACTGAAAAGCCCCGACTTTCAGGAAGCCTTAAAATCGCTACATGCCGACTTGTTTGTAGTCGTAGCCTTTCGCATGTTGCCCGAAGTGGTGTGGCGTATGCCTCCCTTGGGAACCATCAACCTTCACGCTTCCCTCTTGCCGCAGTACCGAGGTGCAGCTCCTATTAACCACGCTATTATCAACGGGGAAAAAGAAACCGGAGTCACCACCTTCTTTATTCAACAAGAAATTGACACAGGCAAAATAATTTACAGCGAAAAGATTCCTATTCGCGAGGATGAAACCGCAGGGGAACTCTACTCTGAATTAATGCACCTCGGAGCAAAGGTGCTGCTCAAAACCGTAAACGCCATTGCCTCTGGCGATTACCCGCAAATTTCACAAGACCATTTATCTGCTATTAAAGCGGCTCCCAAAATATTTAAGCAAGACTGTAAAATAAACTGGAACGATAGCACCGAAAATATTTACAATCTCATTCGGGGCCTCAGCCCCTACCCCGCGGCCTTTACTACTTTAAACGATAAGGCTTTGAAAATCTACCAAGCCGAAAAGGCAGGCGCTGTAACGGACAAGACCACCTCACCGGGAGCTTATCGCACTGATGGCAAAACCTTTCTCGAATTTGCCGGCAGCGATGGCTTTATCGCCATCAAGGTTTGTCAGTTAGAAGGGAAAAAGAAAATGAGCATCGAAGAATTCCTTCGCGGAAACAAAATTGCTCCGAACGTATAAATATTCCCACCTTAGTGACGAATGATGAAGCTACTCGCCCGATTTATCTTTTGGCTGATGGGTTGGAAAACAGAAGGAGAAATTCCACCGCTCAAAAAGTTTGTAGCCATAGCAGGGCCGCACACCAGCGGATGGGATTTCATTGTAGGCGTATTAGGGAAATTCATTTTCGGTTTGGAGTTGAAATTTTTAGGCAAGCAGGAAATCTTTCGCTTCCCCTTCAAGCGATGGCTGTATGCTTTAGGAGGTATTCCGGTAGATCGCAACCGCTCACACCACTTAGTAGATCAGGTAGTGAAAATGTTTAACGAAAGCGAGCACTTTATTCTGGCCTTATCGCCCGAAGGCACTCGGCAATATGTCCCCGAATGGAAAAAGGGATTTTACTATATCGCGATGGGAGCAAAGGTGCCGATAGTGATGTGCTATATAGATTTCGAGAATAAGAAAGTGGGCATAGGACCAACGTTTTACCCCAGCGGCAATTACGAAAAGGACTTAGAGGAAATACAAAAATTCTATCGGCCTATTAAAGGTCGCCACCCGGAGTTAGGCGTGCGCTAACCAAAAGTGCACAAAACCGGCAGGCTCCCATCGGGATAATTTAAATTTGGTATGCCGTTTGGCATATATCCTCCAAACAGAAAGCCATGAAAACTGTACTTGTTGTTTTAGGTAGCCTCCTTTTAATGGGCACCTCGCTTTTTGCGCAAATATCTGCGAGGTCCGACAAGGAGGATAAGCGAAGCGATACGGTACCCTATGTGTACAACACTCCTGAATTTTCGGTGAATGATTCCTCTCCCACTATTAACCTGCGTGACGTAGATATTATTTCCTTTAAATCGAAGGAAGATTGGATGATGTACTACAAGTATAAAAGCCGGATTCAGAAAGTGCTTCCCTACGTGAAAATTGCCAAACAACTCTATGCTGAATTGAAGGAAGAAAAAGAATCGGCTAAAAGGCGGCAGTATAAACACTACCGGAAAGATTTAGAGAAAGAAATGCGAATGAAGTTCGAAAAGGAATTAAAGAATTTGACGGTGAGCCAAGGAGAGATGTTATTTAAACTCATTAACCGCGAGACCGGAAATAATGCCTACACCATTATTAAGGAAATAAAAGGTTCCATGACGGCCTGGTTTTACGAGTTAGTAGGGAAAAGGTGGGGCTACGATTTGAAAGAACAATATGACCCAGGGCAAGAAAAGATGATTGAGTTAATTATAAAGGAAATGGGACCGGCTTATAATATCTAATCCCATACCACCTCCATACATTTAGCCTACTGCAACGAAGCCGCCCTCAACAGTTCATTTATTTTATTCGCTAATTGCGGTTCCTCTATTTTATTCATGCAATCAAAATGTCCCAAGGGGCAAGCATCGTATCCAATCTTACTGCAAGGCCGACAGTCTAAGCCCTTCACTTCAAAAATAAAGTTAGGCACAGGCACATCGCCATAATAAGGAGTCATTCCAAATTCAGGAATCGTATTTCCCCACAGAGAAACAATTGGCTTTTTATAAGCAGCCGCAATGTGCATCAAACCCGTATCGTTGGTTACAATCAACTTGGCTTGTTGCACTAAGGAGGCCGATTGGCTTAGGGTATATTTTCCGCAAGCATTAAACACCAAAGGATTTACTTTTTGAATAGCAGAAATAATTTCATTGCCCTCCACTTCGTCCTCTTTCCCTCCCATAAGCAGAACGGGGTAATCTATACCGGCCAGTGTACGGGCTATTTTATCTGCCGGAAATTTTTTCGTTTGTTTTTTTGCTCCTATCACCCAACCTATATACCCATTTCGAAAAGGCTCGGGAAGAGTTTCCGGTTTTACCTGATCCGGCTCAGAAATAAAATAATCTAATCCCTCGCCATCGTTTTTCACTCCTAAGTAGTTGCAAGTCGCCAAATAGCGATCAACAATATGGAGGTCGGGCAAACAATTTATTTTAAGATTCACCATCAACCATTTTTCAATGTTGAGTTTGTGGAAGGAGAACGAAGGCCGGCTCAATAGTTTTTTAATGACCCAACTGCGTTGATTATGGTGCAGGTCAATAATGAAATCAAATCGCTCGCTTTTTAATTCCCCCACCAACTCCATCAGCGAATCTCCGAGCAAATGAATTCGATTTAAATCTGGATGATGCGCAAGAATGGAATGATAGGCTTTCTTGGTAGCATAGTGAATTTCTGCTTCGGGGTATTTCTTTCGCAAACATCGAATAAGTGGAGTGGTCAACACTATATCACCAATAGAACTAAACCTTAAAATCAGGAATTTCATTGGTGCAATGTTAAGTATTAGCCCTCAACAATTTCATTCATTAATTCCTTGCATATTCGCACTATGCCCGAGTTTCGTTGGAATCCACTGCTGAGTACCTGGACGATGGTTGCTACCAATCGGCAACACCGCCCGCACCTTCCGAAAGACTACTGCCCGTTTTGCCCAAAAGACAATGAATCGCTCCCTACCTTTGAAGTGCTGGCTTATCCAAATGACTTTCCTGTGATGAGTTTAGAAGCGACAGAGGGCAGCAAGGTGAGAAAGACTCATTCAATTTTCAAACGAAGCGAGGCCGTAGGCTGTTGCGAAGTAATTCTGTATTCCCCCGATCACTACAAACAACTCTACCAACTTGGCGATGCCCATGTGCTGAAGATTATAGAACTATGGGCAGAGCGGTTTAAAACATTGCAGCAGGACAAACGCATCAAATACATTTTTGAATTTGAAAATCGGGGAGAAGAAGTAGGCGTTACTATTCAACATCCCCACGGACAACTATACGCTTATTCATTTATCCCCGCAAAAATTCGCGAAGAACTGCATAACTGCAAACAGTATTACCTAAAAAATAAGCGGTCGCTGTTTGCCGATTTAAACGCTGCTGAAAAGAAATACAAAAAGCGGGTGGTGTTTGAAAACAAAAGTTTCATCGCCTACATCCCATATTTCACCGATTATCCTTTCGGGGTATTTGTAGTGCACAAAAAGTTGAAAGGAAATATCGCGCAGTTTACTCTCACCGAAAAAAAAGACTTAGCCGAAGCGCTTAAAAAAATAGTGCGCGGTTTCGATAAAATATATGACCGACTGTTCCCTTACATGATGTGCCTGCACCAAACCCCTGTGAACGAAAAGAAATATATGGCGGCCAAAAATTACTATGCCTTTCACATCGAATTTTATACGCCATTGCGCAGCCCCGATAAAATAAAATGGTATGCCGGCAGTGAAATGGGAGCCGGTGCAGCCGCTAATCCCTTAGATGTAGATGAATGTGCTGAAATTCTGCGAAGCAAAATTTCGAGCGAATCAAACTTGTGATGATGAGTAAAAATGTACAACAGTTCTTTGCCCCCGGCAGAGTAAATCTTATTGGCGAACATTTAGATTACAATGGTGGATTAGTATTGCCCGCTGCACTGAGTATCGGCATTAAAGCTACCTACCGAAAGCGAAATGACAGTCATGTGCTTCTTACTTCATCGGCTCACTCTTTAATAAAGGAAATTCATCTGCAAGATGCTTACCACTTTCAAGTGGAAAATGGATGGGCCAATTATCCTATTGGCATTATAGAACATCTTAAAAAAGAAGGCCGTCAACTCTCCGGCTGTGAGATTCATTACGAAAGTAATTTGCCGGAAGGCTCCGGGCTTTCTTCCTCAGCCGCCATAGAAGTACTGACCGCTTACACATTACTATCGCAAACCGAATCGGATATGGATTTAGTGTGGTTGGCTAACTTTTGTCGCGAGGTGGAGAATGAATATATAGGGGTGCAGTGCGGCATCATGGATCAATATGCAGTGGCATTAGGCAAAAGAGATAGTGCCCTCCTGCTCGACTGCCACACCTTAGAGCATCGCTACATCGCCATAGAGTTGGAGGATTACAAACTGATGCTGATGAACACCAACAAGCCCCGCTCGTTAATACATTCCAAATACAATGAACGAAAGCGGGAATGTGAAGAAGCATTGAGAATTATTCGTGCTACGCAGTCCGGGGTAAGCAATTTGTGCGAAGCCTCTCCATATTATTTAGACTTACTGCAAAATGAGACTATTCGCAAACGGGCTAAACATGTAATTACAGAAAACCTTCGGGTGAAAGAAAGCGTAAAGGCCTTGCGATTGAATGATCTCTCCACTTTTGGAAGGCTAATGAACGCCTCTCATCAATCATTGAAAGAAGATTACGAAGTCACCGGCATAGAGTTAGATACGCTGGCAGAAACAGCACAGCAAACAAAGGGTTGCCTCGGTGCGCGAATGACCGGGGCCGGGTTTGGCGGCTGCGCCATCGCTATTGTTCATCAAGCGATGATAGAGGAATTTAAAAATAAAGTAGGCGAAAAATATCTCGCTGTAACCGGAATGAACTGCGACATCTTTGAAAGTGAAATAGGGGATGGAGTTCGGAAAACGGATGGCCTCTCTCCTATTTAATCACTAAAGTCTTAAGAATCTTTTTGGTGAAATCCACGTAAGCCTGTTGTTCATCGGGATACACAAACATCTTCCATTCCAAAATATCTTCGGGTAAGGTGGTTTCATAATTGTATCGGTAGTATTCAAAGAAAACAAAGTGACAACTCTTGCCATCCTCTCCGGGTATTAGCAGAAGCATTACAAAATTGCTTTGCTGCGTTTGAAGGTCGTTGATGTAGTATAATTCGCCCGTCTTCCCCGCATCGGTAGTGAAGTTTTCGGGGCTGCTGATTAGCCTACTCGCCTTTTCCTCTACTTCCTTACTGCTTAAAGGCTCTCCATTATCCTTGTAAATACCGGCCAGATGATTTTTCACCTCTTTCATTACCATCTCCTTTTTTTCTGTCGTAGATTTTTTGATGGTGTTCATAGTAATCTGTAGCCCTTGTGCAATTTTCTTCTCGGACAAAGGGAAAGATTCACTCAGAGGCTCTTTGTCTGCTTTCTGTAATTTGAAATCGGAGAATATAAGTGCCCCCTGCTCTTTCCAAATGGGGGGCACGGTCAACTGCATATTGAAGTTGATGAGTTTATCGGCCAGGGTATCGGGACCCTTATCCGGTTGCGCAATCAACATATCCGGTAATTCTTGCAGTACTTCTTTAGCACTTTTTTTCTGACCTTTGTTTTGCGCAGAAGCCCAAACGAAGGACATCAACAGCAGAAGGATAAAAGCATATTTTATTTTCATTCTGCGATAATAGCAACTAATCCTCTCAAATCATTACAGTCGCACTTCCGGTGACCAATTTTTACATTTGCACCTCAACTGAATGGAATGCTTGGACTAAAATTACCGACCGACCCGCGCTGGACAGACTTAGCAGGAAAATCTATTGAAGATATACTCACCGACCACGCTTATTGTGAACAGAAAGCGGCCTCCACTTCTATTTCGCTCATACAGAATTATCCTGATTTTGAAAATGTAGTAGAATCGCTTTCGCCTATTGTGAAGGAGGAATGGGGGCACTTTGAATTGGTAATGGACCATCTCAAGAAGCGGAAATTAAAATTAGGGCCGCAACGAAAGGATAAATACGTAAATGAGTTACAAAAATTTATTCGTCACGGTGGTTCGCGAAAAGATTCGTTAGTGGAGAAGCTCCTCTTTTCTGCTTTGATTGAAGCGCGTAGTTGTGAGCGTTTCCGGCTGCTCTCTAAGAATATTGCAGATGAAGAATTGAAAACCTTCTATAAAAATCTGATGGTAAGTGAAGCAGGGCATTATCGCCTGTTTTTAGATATGGCCTGCGAACTGGGAGGTAAAGAAAAAGTGCTGAACCGCTGGGAAGAATGGTTACAAAACGAAGCGGAGATAATGAAAGGATTAGAAGTAAGGGGAGATCGAATTCACTAAAACAAACAAAACGCGATGAAAAAAATTGGTAATTACCTAATGGGAGTGCTTTATGTGTTTGCAGGCATCAATCATTTCCTTCATTCAGATTTCTATATCAAAATGATAGAAGGATTTCTTCCTAAGGCGGCTTTATTAGTGCAACTGAGTGGTGTGGCGGAAATAGTTTTGGGCATTGGAGTGCTCATCCCCTCTTCCCGAAGAATTTCTGCATGGGGAATTATTCTCTTGCTTATTGCGGTTTTTCCCGCCAACATTAATATGGCAATGCACCCTGCGGACTGGAACATGAATCCACTGATGCTGTATATCCGGCTTCCGATCCAATTCCTACTTATTTTATGGGCTTACTATTACACGAAACGGGGAAATTAAATTTCTTCCAGTTTCAACTGTTCTGATGATGCCGTTAAATGAAATTTGCGAGCGGTGTTATCTGATTGCTGAAACACAATTTGGCAATTATTATTATCCTGCCATATAAAATGAACCGAGTTACTATCTATATCCTTAGCATACACTTCAAAAGAAAGGTGGTCTTCCTTAAAGTTGTACGCTTTTACCTTTAACTCTATTTTCCACGGATCGAAGCTGATTTTTTTTGTGCCCGATACAGTGATCAGAACGTTGTCATTAGCAGAACGATTTTCTAAAACAGCTTTCTTATTACTATCGCAGGAAGAAAGAAAGACCAGCGGTAAAAGTAAAAGCAAAAAATAAAATTTCATGACTCCGATTTTGTTATGAACTAAAAAATGAGCTTCTGATTTCTATCTGTAAGTTACGATTACTTTGTTGTTGAATAAAAAAAGCCACCCGGAGAGAGTGGCTGTAAAATTATTTCTCTGAAATACTACACCGCTTGTTTTACTCCCAACACTTTCGCCATCATTTCACCTATTCCCGCAGGAGATTCCACGACATGAATTCCACATTCGCGCATAATAGCCATTTTCGCAGCTGCGGTATCATCTTTGCCCCCGATAATGGCTCCGGCATGTCCCATTCTGCGTCCCGGAGGTGCAGTTTGCCCGGCAATGAAACCGACTACCGGTTTTTTATTTCCACTTGCTTTAATCCACTTTGCGGCTTCGGCTTCTAAATTCCCTCCAATCTCACCAATCATCACAATTCCATCCGTATCGGGATCATTCATAAAAAGTTCAATTGCTTCTTTGGTAGTGGTTCCAATAATGGGGTCTCCACCGATGCCGATAGCTGTAGAAACACCCAAGCCGGCTTTTACTACCTGATCGGCAGCTTCGTAAGTTAAGGTACCTGATTTAGAAACAATTCCCACTTTGCCTGCTTTGAATACAAAGCCCGGCATAATGCCCACTTTAGCTTCTGAGGGAGTAATCACCCCCGGACAGTTTGGCCCTATTAATCGCGTATTCTTATCGCTCAGGTATGACTTCACCTTCACCATATCCTGCACAGGAATACCTTCGGTAATTGCCACTATTAATTCAATGCCTGCTTCGGCTGCTTCCATAATTGCATCTGCCGCAAATGGAGGTGGCACAAAAATGATGGAAACATTACATCCTGTAGCTTTGCGGGCATCGCACACTGTATTGAAAACGGGTTTGTTCAAATGTGTTTCGCCTCCTTTGCCCGGAGTAACACCGCCTACTACGTTTGTACCGTATTCAATCATCTGTCCGGCATGAAAGGTGCCTTCCTTTCCGGTAAAACCCTGCACAATTATTTTCGAATCCTTATTGACTAATACTGACATTGTATCTGTTGTTTTAGTGAAGCAATTAATACTTGGCGTGCGCCCTTAAATCTTTCAAAAAGTCAGACGCGAATATAAAATCAAATAATTCCCCTTCGGTAATGTTCAAAATTTCTTTGTTTGTGCCTTCCCAATATTTATATCCCTCGTGAAGAAAAATTACATTGTCGCCTATACCCATTACGGAGTTCATGTCGTGAGTATTGACAACAGTAGTGATGTTAAACTCTTCCGTAATTTCTCTAATCAAATGATCAATAACGATTGATGTTTTTGGGTCGAGGCCGGAGTTCGGCTCATCACAAAACAAATACTTCGGGTTCATAACAATAGCTCGTGCTATTCCAACTCGCTTTTTCATTCCTCCTGAAAGTTCTCCCGGATATTTTTTATTAGTCCCTTCCATATTTACACGCTTGAGGCAGAAATTCACCTGTTGCTGTTTTTCTTCCATCGCTTTGTTAGTAAACATGTCTAAGGGGAAACGGACATTTTCTTCTACTGTCATAGAATCGAAAAGTGCAGTCCCTTGAAATAGCATACCTATTTCTCGCCTGATAGCTTTCCGTTCCTTAAAATCCATATCCGCGGTATTGCGACCATCATAAATAATATTACCGCTATCCGGCTCAAAGAGACCAACCATACATTTCAACGTAACGGTTTTACCCGAACCGGATTTGCCTATAATGAGATTGCATTTCCCATCTTCGAAAACAGCCGAAATACCTTTCAGCACTTCCTGATCGCCAAACTTTTTCTTTATGTCTATTATTTCTATCACAGCATTAAAAAGGCTACAACAAAGTTGACAATAACTATGGCTATGCTACTATAGACCACTGCCTGAGTAGAAGATTTGCCTATTTCTATAGATCCTCCCTCTACGGTAAAACCTTTGAAACAAGAAACAGAGGTGATGATAAAGCCAAAGAGCACAGATTTTACCAGCATAATATTTACATCGCGCACAATAAAGTTATCTGTGACCCCGCGAAAGTATTCGGTGGTGGTATAATAGTTCCCCATGATGCCCGCTCCCCATCCACCTAAAATTCCAAGAAAAACAGCGATAACAACTAACATAGGAACCATGAGAACCCCAGCTACCAGCTTGGGAGAAATGAGGTATCCCGCAGTGTTTACTCCCATAATTTCGTAGGCATCTATCTGTTCAGATATTCGCATCGTTCCTAATTCGGAAGAAATATTTGAGCCTACCTTGCCGGCCAATAAAAGGGCAGATATCGTTGGAGCCAATTCCAAAATCATTCCTTTGCGAACAATAGAGCCAATCCACCACATCGGCACTAAACTGATGGTGCGCAACTGATAGGCAAACTGCACTGCACTAACCGCTCCTACGAAGGTAGCCACTATGGCAATGATGGCCAATGATCCAATACCGATGTCGTAGCACTGACGGAAAGTTTCTTTTGAATACATGGAAATCTTCTCGGGCTTGCGAAAAGCCCTACGTATAAGTATCAGAAACTCGCCAATCGTTTCAAAAAGTTTAATCATATCGGAAAGAGGCGCTAAGATAAGAAAGGAGTTGATGTATGAAAGGAAGTGGCGAAAGTGAAAGTAAAGGCGTACATTTAGTTGCCCATCATAATTGATATGTTTGCCGGCAGAATAAAGATGGAAATCATGAAAAAAAGGATGGTCATTACCGGAGCCTCAAAAGGAATAGGAAAAGCCTTAGCCGTAAAGTTTGCAGCCGAAGGATTTGATTTGGCGCTTTGCTCTCGCACCCTTACAGACTTAGAAAGACTGAAAACAGAAATCGCACACGAGGGCATAGAAATAAAAATATTCACCTGCGATGTGAGCAAAAAAGAAGAAGTGAAAAAGTTTAGTGACGATGTACTTAGAGACTGGAGTTCGGTGAATATAGTAGTAAACAATGCAGGAACATTTGAACCCGGACAAGCATATAATGAAGCGGAAGGAACTCTTGAGCGACTGATAGCGACTAATTTGTACAGCGCTTACTATACCAGCCGTAACTTTATTCCGGGAATGATAATGAAAAAGAGTGGGCATATTTTCAATGTGTGCTCTGTGGCTTCTATTCAGGCCTACCACAATGGTGGCTCCTACAGCATTTCAAAATTTGCGATGCTGGGGCTTTCAAAAGCGTTTCGCGAAGAATTAAAAGAATTCAACATTCGGGTTACATCATTAATCCCCGGTGCTACCTACACTGATTCATGGTCAAAAAGCGGATTGCCGGAAGCGAGATTTATGAAAGTGGAGGACATTGCAAAAGTGGTGTATGATATATACCACTTATCGGAGAATACAGTGGTAGAGGAAATTGTGCTACGCCCTATGCAAGGAGATATCTAAGCGTAAAAACTTGTTAAGGATATTTCTCTCCCCACAAAAACTCCGTCATTTTTAGCAGAGAGTTTATTTTTGAAACCAAATTTTGAATCATGAAAAGAATAATTGCGTTGTTGGTACTCACTGTTTTTATATCCGGCATTTATGCACAGGAGAAAAAGGACGACAAGAGTACAGCCCCCAATCCGAATGCCGCACAAATGAATTTTAAAGAAGAGTCATTCAACTTTGAGGAGATTCCCGAAGGACCACAAGCCACTCACGAGTTCAAGTTTACTAACACCGGAAAAGAACCATTAATTCTTTCAAACGTTAGAGCATCTTGCGGATGCACTACTCCCAGTTGGCCCAAAGAACCCGTATTGCCCGGTAAAGAATCTGCCATTGTAGTCACCTACAACACGCAAGGAAGGCCCGGCCCGTTCACCAAATCCATCACTATCACTTCTAACGCCTCTACTCCAAGCAAAGTAATAATCATTAAAGGCGAAGTGGTAAAAGATGATCCCAACAAGTCGGTTCCAATGGAAGCTCCGAGTATGTTAAGCCCCAAAAACTAAAGCTACATTCCACCTATCGAATACAAAACTCCGCCAAAAATTTAAGACGGAGTTTTTTGTTTTCTTCGCGTTTCAAAATCGTTATATGCCACAAATTTCTTTGAAAGGAAAGGAGATGCCCGCTTCTCCTATTCGCAAGTTGGTACCCTATGCCGATAAGGCAAAACGAAAAGGCGTAAAAGTATATCACCTCAATATTGGGCAACCTGATTTAGAAACACCCAAGCAGTTTTGGGATAAGTTGAAAAATTTAGACATGAAGGTGCTGGAATATTGCCCCAGCAACGGTATTGCTTCTTATCGGGAAAAGTTTGCAGCATATTATAATGCCATCGGAATTGATGTAACGGCAAATCATTTTATGATAACTGAAGGAGCCAGTGAAGCCCTATCGTTTGCCATGATGAGTTGTATTAATGAAGGCGATGAAATTATTATCCCCGAACCGATGTATGCCAATTATATCGGCTTTGCCACTGCCGGTAATATTCACGTGAAACCTATTTCTACAAGTATTGAAAATGGATTTGCACTACCACCTATCGAAGATTTTGAAAAGGCCATTACTTCAAAAACAAAGGCTATTCTCATTTGTAATCCAAACAATCCAACGGGATATTTATACAGTCAGCAAGAGTTAATGGTACTGCGTGAAATCTGTCTGAAACACGATTTATTTCTCTTTGTAGATGAAGTATATCGCGAATTTTTATACGGGAACGGCACCTTTTTCAGTGCCCTCAATTTACCCGGAATGGAAGAGAATGTAGTGGTGTTCGATTCTATTTCAAAACGCTTCAGTGCCTGTGGTGCCAGAATTGGGGCATTAGTTACCCGGAATAGTCAAGTATTGGAAATTGCTCTCAAATTTGGCCAAGCTCGTCTAAGTCCACCTTCGCTGGGGCAAATAGCCGCAGAGGATTTATTTGATCTCGGTAAAGAATACTACGATTCCATAGTTGCCGAATATCAGCACCGAAGAGATGTGATAGTGGAAGCGCTAAACCATATTCCCGGAGTGATTTGTCCAAATCCCGGAGGGGCATTTTATGCAGTAGCTGCTTTACCGGTAAAAGATTCGGATATTTTTTGTCAATGGATGCTGGAGGATTTTTCGTACGAAGGGGCTACAGTTATGATGGCTCCGGCTTC